>NZ_JBEBMB010000042.1:0-8937 GCF_040081915.1 Xenorhabdus sp. SGI240 | reverse complement strand
CGGTGAACGTGCGCGATGCAGCAGATCGACCCGTTGCCAGCAGCCAAGTGCAATGGTCAGCGGATAACGGGCAACTGCTGGATAGGCAAGAGCAGACAAACAGTCAGGGAGAAGCGACAGCCCGGTTAGTCAGTCGCACCGCAGGGAGGGCAACGGTGAAAGCCGAGGTGGCGGGAAAAACCCTTTATGCCGCTCCGGTGACGTTTGAACGCCGGCTGAAACCCACTATCACGGTGGATAAAGTTCGGGCGAAAGGCGATGGCCAGGATACCGTGGTGTTGACCGCCACGGTGAAAGACTCGCTGGGGCTATCTGTGGAAAATCAGTTAGTGAGTTGGCAAACGGATCATGGCGTATTGTCCTCAGAACGTACACAAACAGACCCTCAGGGACAAGCGCAAGTTCAGCTGAGGAGTACATTTGCAGGGGAGCATCAGGTTCAGATCCAGATTGGCGATAATAAAGTGACCGCCCCTATTGTCACCTTTGATGAAGTGCTGTTATCCACTATTCGGGTCAATAAAACCCGTGCTGCGGCGGATGGCGAAGATCGGGTGACTTTTACTGTCACCATCACCGATATTCATGGGCAGGGACTTGCGGATAAAGCGGTTGACTGGTCTGGCAATCTTGGCGAGATGATTTTTGAGGAAGACGGGACAGACCGTCAGGGAAATGCAACCGCAACCCTTGTCAGTCGTTATGCTGGACAGGCTTTGGTCACTGCTGAAGTGGGTGAGCAGCAAGTCGTCTTTTCTGTGGAATTTATCCTGCCGTTGCGCCTGGTTGATACCGTTGCCATTGACCGTCAGGGCGGTAATGCCAACCAGAAATCGTTTGGCACCAGAGGACCTTCCGTTTTCTGGCATGGTGCGAAATTCCGCCTTATCACGGCAGACAATACAGGTAGGGTAAGCTGGCAGAGTAACTCACCCTCGGTGACGGTATCGGGTGATATGGTGACGGTAGAGCAAAATCCTGACGGCGTAAGATTCATGGGTACAGATGAGACCGGGCAGCAGGTCGAACTGACCTTGACGGTTCACACCTGGTTTGAGCGCTCCGGCCTGACAAAAGACTTTTATTCAAATGCGAAACAGCTTTGCAAATCACTCGGCAGCCGGATTGCCTCCAAATATGCGCTGGAACAGCTCTATGAGGAATGGGGGAACTTTTATCTTTATGATGGCTGGGCGCGGGAATTTTATGTGACCTCGACGGATTATCTGGCCGCCAGCTCAGGTTTTGCAGAGCATCAGGCGAAATGGGCATTTTGGGCAGAAACCGACCGGTGGATGCGAAATGGCTGGGCGATGACCGGATTTGCGTGTGGCAGGTAGCAATGTTGCCCAATTTACCGGCTAAATAAAGTCAGTGGCTGTTAAAACAGCCACTTAAGAGAATTTCAATCGGTCAGGCTAGTACGTGATTTCTTGTCTCATTAACCCGTAGCAACAAGTGTACACCCAGATGGGCAACCACAATTCACTTTGTGCCCCTCCAGTGCAACCGCTTTACCCTGTATCATCGTCAGTGGAGAACCTTCAGCAATATCGCCTGTGCTTTTGCAGGCCGGGCAAAATACGCTGTCACCAATACAGGCAACGGGTTCCCCCTGCTTGGTTAGCCCTGAACCTGTTAGTACGGTGCCACTTGTGTTTGTGGTATCGTCTTTCAGGATAATTTTTTTACCGTCAATGGTTGCCCGCATTTTGCTGTACCTCAAGTTCCCTTAGATCTTTCATGTCATCATGCTCAATCTGACGCACCAAACGCCATACGGTTGTGCCGGGCGTATTACCTTCAACATCAGGGGCAATATCACCTTGCAGAATGATGTTTTCCAACCCTTCACGCCCTTTGGTTGTCCAGTAACCATCGACTCTGGCGGGTTCGCCTGCCATCAGCGGGTCAACCTGTAAGGGACCACGATCATAACGGGCATACCAGAGGGCACTGGTTTTACCGGTGAAATGGCCTTCACCATAAAAATGGAGAGAATCCCCCTCTTTCATGATATAGCGAATCGGTCGGATTAATTCATTAATGGCAAAATAACTTTCAGGCACACTGGCAGGTAGTGGGGTTAAGTCGGGATATTCGCTGGCACGGATAATCAACCCATTACCATATTCAGTAATGGTAATATCAGGATAAGCAGACAACTTTTTCCTTACCCATTGTTCTCCACCCAATCGCTTGATAAATCGGTGTGACAGTAAGGTAAGCCAGCCTATACTGCGTACCGAGTTATAATATTCATGTGCCCATGAATGAACTATTGCATTAACCTGCATGGCAGGATAACGAATGGCAAGCTGGTATTCCTGTGGCATATAAAGGTGATAATCTCTGGGTAAGGCAAGTGTATAACCACATTCCCCATGATCGGGATTGAGTTGCCCGCAAAGAAATGCCAGCCATTCATTAAACTCAGTTTGCCCTTCGTCTGTAGCCAATACATTCCATGGTAATACCAAACATAAATAAGAACTCGCGTTATTGCCTACTGTTTCCCACGAATCAAGATAACGCATAATATATTGAGGTGCTTCAGTAGCATTTTTTGCATCACTGACATACCAACCACATATCTTATTGCCAACGAAAGGTCCGTTATCTGCCTTCAAAATTAACTGTTCTACTTTTTCGATATTTTCGGTTGAATATTTTTTCAATCCATCAAATTCATGGGTATGGAATCTTAACTTATCACCGTACATGTCCCGAAAGCGGCGATAACAGGCTAAAATCCGTTCTTTTTTTTCACGGGTATAACCTTGTTTAAAAAACAACGTGATAGCCAACCCTAAACGGGTGACGGTAATATCTCGTTCACTTTGCAGGGTAAATCCCGTTAATTGTGCCTTGATATGCTCAAAATAGGCTTCTTTATTCATAATAATCATTTTTCCTTATGATGCGGTTGCCGCTGTTAATGCGGTAATCCCCGCCACTGCTGCTGTCAGGGTCGCCCATATCGCGGCTGCGACACCACCGGCAACGCTACCCACCCAGATAATTAAACCCGCCAACAAAACTATAGCGGCAACAACGACAATGGTTTCAATAATAGTAATGATTTTTTCCCCTATTTTTACCATTAACTGAATTGTACCATTGCCCAGATCAGCAGCTATCTGATACCAATCGACCTGTTTCAATGCGTCTATCGTCAAGTCGGTATATTTGTATACCGTTTCCACAGCTTCCTTGATTTTAGCTTCGGTGAGACGAACGATTTCCCCTGTTTTTTCACTGACCCAATGAATGGCATAACTCAGCTTTTTTGTTACCGGATCGATAATTTCATCCGCTATCCATTGCCCTGATTCACGAAACCAGGCACCACAAGCAGCCAGTGCTGCACGCGTCTTATCACTCAGGTAATTGAACCCACTGGCCGTTAAATCCCATGTCCATTCCCAGCTACGGACAATCATATCTTTGGTATAGGTAAAGCCGTCTTTCACCCATTGAACACCTTGGCTATAGTATTCTGTGACCCGTTCCCCAAATGCGGATTCACTAGGCGGCGTAATTAACGGCGGAACAGTTTGATTATGCGATAAAGCCATCCAAATACTGAAAACAGGCTTATGTTGCCACGGTTTTTCACTCACCAGCGGGAGATTTTGTGGTATATACCGGGCTATTTCAGGATGAGTAGGAATAGGTAATGGTACAGGTGTCGTATTTCCGCTAGCAACCGGCGGAAAAAGACGACCAAATAAGGCCACATGTTTCCTGATATTGTCCATTTCTGCCGCTTTGGCTTCTTCCGAAAGCGTTTCCCATTCCTTTGAACTACGATTATCTTCAACCACAAAAATACCAAAGCGTTCTCTGGTGGCAATGAGGGGATAATCCATTTCCTGTCCTTCTGACATGGAGTCTCCCGGAAATTTCACCTCAATTAATATCTTCAGGTTGTCGGGGTGCGCAGAGCCATCAAGATACTCTGCATCACGCCCCGGCCATCTTATTTTCTGATTTTTGACCAGAATAATATCGGGCCGCCGGAAACCAGTAATGCCGTGTTTAATAATGTTTTGTGCAGACAAATTGGGAAACCAGCTTTCAGAGTGGGGAAGATTGCCGGAATAGCGTTCCTTTTTGTCTGCACTGGCTGTCAGTTTAGGCAATGGCGTCCTGTTTCCTCTCATATAAAAAGTCACTTCAGCTTTATAGGGCCACAGCCAGTCATACACCTTTTCCTCTATTTTAATAAACTGGCTCATCGCAGCCTGTTTGAGAGAAAAAATGCCCTTTTTACCGATAGCTATCTTCGGTGCCCAAATAGCCAAAGCGGCTTTTTTTGCCAGATAACATTGATCTTCATCTTTCGGAAATTCAATGCGCTCCATTCGGCAATGCACTGAGGTAATAGCCGGGCACATTCCGCCCGGTTTTAATTGCTGAGTCATTTTTATTCCTCCTTAAATTCCATGATGTAATCCACAGGTTGGTTATCTCCCACGTGGTACAGCGTTTTGGTTTTTTTCTTTTTCTGCGCTTCCGGGAGACTGAATTCCAAAGTATCCGCTTGCTGGGTCTGTACGATGGCAGTACGCCCTGCGGCATCCGTACGGCCGGACACGATGCCTGATGGGGTTTTTATCTGGTACAGGGTATGGGTCAGCGGTTTATTTTCGTTCTTGCTATTAGTCAGAATATAACGCCCGGAATAATCAAACAGTGCCTGAGCACCGGCTTTTCCGGCGGCGTGTTCGGTCATGGAAATGGACGTACCCGAAATCGTAATTGCTCCTGTCGGATCGATAATAATTTGACCGCCTGAATTACCGATGGTGATCTGGCCGCTTTGAGATTGCAGCACAATGTGTTTACCGACACGCACTTCCTGATTATCAGTCACTTCCAATAACTGGCTTTTACCGATTTTGACGCTTTGCTGTCCGGTGATGGTGCTGGACTGGTTTTTCTCAACCCACAGCGTTTGATTGCCGCTGACAGACTCATCATCATCCTGTTTAATGACGATCTGGCGGCTGCGTTGAATTTCCTCAAACTGATCCCGCATCACGGTTAATTTCTGGTCTTGACCAATACATTCTTCATGATCCCTGTCCACATGAGTGGTACGATTGTTCAGCACCTTGGTATTCATATCCTTCTGGGCATGGATATAAACTTCCTCACTGCCTCTGGCATCCTCAAAACGCAGCTCGTTAAAGCCTTCACCTTTGTGCGTTTTAGTTTTAAAGGTAGTACGGGTTTTTTGCCCCGGTAAATCCAGCGGCGGACTGTTACGGCCATTGTAATTGCAGCCGGTTACAATCGGGCGATCAATATCCCCGTTCAGGTAAGAGATAATGACTTCCTGACCGATACGGGGTATCGCCATAAAGCCGAAATTATTGCCGTTCCAGCCCTGCGCGACCCGTACCCAACAGGACGAACCGTCACCGGGTTTATCGTAACGGTTCCAGTGAAAATGAACCTTAATAGCCCCTAATTCATTGGTGAATATCTCTTCGCCTTCCGGTCCGACAACAGTGGCCAGCTCGTCACCGTCTGCCAACGGTTTATAGTGATATGGTGGTCGCCAGTCATCAAAGCCGGGGATAAAGGTCATATCGCTGGTTAATGTGGTGCCTTCGCCCCCTGTTCCGGCCGCTTGTGGTTGAGCGCCATGATGCGTGATGCTCACCACCTGCCAGCGGTCATTCATCGTTTCAGACGGATGAGCACTCAGGGTAAAGATTTTACCCGGCCGTAATTGAATGCAGTTAGACTGTGCCGAACCCAGTTTACTTTCGCTGTTCAACTGGTTAAGGCGGATTTTACCAAAGGGCTGTCCCTCTTTACTCCATTGAAAACGCCCGTAACTTTCAAAAACGGAATGCCCGCTGCTGGGTTCTACGTTGGCTTGGGTTTGCATCGGCTGGGAAGGACGCAGGTAGTTGTAATCTTTGTGAATAAACTCATCCGGGCATAAATATTCGCCATACTGCCACTGCCAGACAGTAGAGTCAGTATCATCCGTATTTGGTTGACCGTTGTAGACCAAGGGTAAGGCGGCCGTCATGCCGAGGTGAGAATTGCTGTAAAACATCTGGTTTTCCTCAAACCAGAAAATAATCCCTTCTTCCGCTGCTAGCCGGCACCAGAAATCGTAGGCTGATTCCCGTTTCTGGGTAATGTAGTCGCGGGGCGCATGATAACCGGCGCTATCATAGAACTTGCTGTCAGCTTTTACCCGGTGCTCTCCCAGCAATTTCTTCAAAATATCCGGTACGGAGAGATGCTGATAAATACGGCTGTCCTGATTGAGCGTCATCCGCCACATTTCAGGACGCAAGGTAAAAGTGTAACCCGTCTGTTTTCCGTCAGTATTACCCTGTACTGCACCTGCAACGATACCATTGACCGTCCGTTCCACCACACCATTACGCTTGATGGTCAGTGAGGCTTCCTGGTTAAGCTGCTCACCCAGAGGGATATTATTGACGGCGCTGACCACCGTCAGATTAAGTTGAAAAAGCTGAGATAAATGCTCCCGCAGAGTGAAGTTAACCACCTGAAAGGTCGTTGGCGGGAGTCGACCGATTTGGCAGGTAAAAACCAAACCATCCATAACCGTATTTCCTTATTGTTACATTAACGGGCGATATCCCTGTATGGGATAACGTGAGAAACCATAATATTTTCCCGCCGTGGTGCGACAGGTCACTAACATGTGCATATCCTGTGTCAGGCAAAATGGCAGAAACTGGGATACGCTATGGGCAAACATGAAAGCCTCCCCTTCATGAGGGTAGGTGCTGTCATCCAGCATCAGTTCAATAAACAGACAGCGGTGGGGTACGCCCTTAATCAGCCAGTCGCTCGTTTCCGAATGCACGGAAACAATGCCATCAATCCTGCGTCGCAGTGCCCGGCTCCGGTTTCGGTCTGTTTCATTATAAAAGTCATAGCCGCGCAATAACTCTTTGAGCATGTCAGCAGAATACAGCAAGAACGGGCTGGCAGAATAATGTGACAGCAACGTCCAATAGTGGTGGCTGTCAGTGACAGGCGGGTAGGGTGACGAAGGGGGAGTCAGATTTTTGACTTGCACATTATCAGGGAGGGTTTCGTCCGCATAACACCTCTCACCAGCCATTAATGGCTCTGGCTGAAGCCCGAATGTTGCCACCTGACAGATAAATTTTCGCACCGGAGGCTGTGTCATGAATTGCCCCCGACTGTCCCGGAAAACCAGATCGTATTGCAACCGGCCTAACGCATCTTCCCCCATTTCCAGTGAATAGAACCAGACCTGCTCGTCATCCAAATAGCGATCCATGCCGGTCAGCACGCGATCGGGATAGAAACGGAAAGACTCGCCCCGATCGTGCTCTTCATCCGGCTCTTTTTCCAGCGCGATGCCTAGCACATCCAGTACACCCTGTGAAGGTGATAAGGGTAAGCGATAACGTGCAGTCTCTGACTTAAACGGCACGGTTAATTGTGTTATTTTCCGATTGACCACGGGCACACAATGCAGGTGAAACGCTGCCGTTATCTGCGTTTCAGACACGGCCAATTCACATCTGAGTTTGATTACAATAGTAAATTCACGGATTTCTGTCATTAATAAATGGCTTCGCATCGTCGTCGGCAAAACCAATGTGATGAAGTGATGAACATGGGGCAGATAAAGTGACTCTACTAGCATTTGTGGTGCCCAGTTTCCCGCCCGCTGTGGCTGGGACAAAATAAGCCTGGAAGTGCCCTGCAAGGGTTCCAAACGCAAACCTTCCATTGGGTAAGGGGAATTTTCTCGGTATAACTTAATGTTATAAGCCTCTTGTGTCAGTGCCAGCATCAGGGTATCTGCGACGGTTTCATCAGCACTGAGAAACAGGCTGATGGGTTTGATTGCCCAACGGTCACCTTTGCCTGTATACCGGAATGTCAGGGTAATCTGTGTTTCTTGTGCCTGATGATGAAGTTCCCGCTGAATCAGCGTCAGAGGCTCGATATCACAGGAGCGACAGCTCATGAATGGTGTGCCGTTTTCTGTGGTAATTTTACTGCCTGCCGGCACGGAATAAGCATTATCTGTCCCCTGAACGCTATCCAGTTGCATCACACTGGTTGTGGGTAAACCTTTTATTGTCTGCGAGTGTAAGCGTTGCAGTAACGGTTGGGTGTATTCAGGCAATCCGTCGTCAATTTTTTGGCGCAGACGGGCTGTCAAAAAGGCCGAACCTTCATTGGCTCTTTCCACATCCGGATCGTGTCCACTGAGGATATCCGCCAGATGTGGTTTTTCCTCTCGTACCAGTTTTTGTAATGCGCGGAGATACTCAATCTCGTGTTGAAAGTATTGTTCAAATGATTTCACACCGTTTTCCTTTTCGATATTCAATAAACTCGGCCGGTTCACAATGGCACAACTTGTTTAAACCCCTCTTACCAGGCACGGATACTCACTATGTTTTTTATCTTTTCCTCATATGTCTGTTTTGATGAATTATTCATCGCTATTCTATCGGAAAAATTTATATATATTGGGGCATTGATAACGGTTAATGGCGTATTTTACGGAACTATCTGTTAAATTTACTTTATGGAAGGTTGTTTTTGTGATTGGGGACACGTC
Organism: Xenorhabdus sp. SGI240; assembly: GCF_040081915.1. NCBI lineage: Bacteria > Pseudomonadati > Pseudomonadota > Gammaproteobacteria > Enterobacterales > Morganellaceae > Xenorhabdus > Xenorhabdus sp. SGI240. The sequence continues at coordinate 323 of NZ_JBEBMB010000042.1, read as the reverse complement.
TTGATAAATGGCTATCAGAATTCCAAGCCAAAACCTCAAATAAGAAAAGTCTTAGTTTGAAGTGCATTCACTTTTTTTACTTTTGCAAAAACTAATTAATTACTGACATCAATAATACGTTTCTTCAGGCTATACCGATATTTTGTCAGACGGGAAATGGCTTATGAAGAAACTGAACTTATTACTTTATATGGGGTTAGTATTGCCTTTATCTGCTAATGCCAAAACGGTGATTTATACTGACAGCCAACATCCTCCCGTCAACCTTTCCCCGGACACACAAATTGTCTGGCTGGAGGCGGCTGAACAACATCAGAGACAAA
>NZ_JBEBMB010000041.1:0-40625 GCF_040081915.1 Xenorhabdus sp. SGI240 | reverse complement strand
CTTAAGCAGAATTCGGGTTAACTAAGATGCGCTGGTTTTTTGCGTCAATGCAGCCAGTAGTTTTTCGTGAATACCGCCAAATCCACCATTACTCATCACCAGAATATGGTCACCGGGCTGTGCCGTTTCTACAATCATTTTCACCAAAGTATCAATATCAGCACTCCAACGAGTGGGTTGAATACACTGTTCAGCAATTTCAACAACCTGCCACGGAATATTGGTGGGTTGATAGAGAAAAACTTCATCAGCGCGCCCCAAAGAAGGGGCAATATCATTTTTACTCATGCCCATTTTCATGGTATTCGAACGCGGTTCCAGCACGGCAAGAATTCGAGCCATGCCGCCCACTTTACTTCTCAACGCCTCCAGTGTGGCTAGGATAGCCGTTGGATGATGGGCAAAATCATCATACACCGAGATGCCATTAACATCGCCGAGTAATTCAAGGCGACGACGGGCATTAATAAATTGGCCTAGTGCCTGACAGGCATCCGCAGGTTGCACTCCCACATGATAGGCTGCCGCAATTGCGATCAAACCATTATGCATATTGTGTTCACCGACTAATGACCACATCACTTCCCCCACCCGCTCCCCCTGATGGAATACCTGATAGTGACTGCTATCCTGACTGGCTTTCTTCGCCTGCCAATGACCGTTTTCCCCTATCTGTTCCAATTCACTCCAACATCCCATTGAGAGTACTTGCTTCAAATTAATATCATTATCAGGAACAATGATCTTGCCGGTACTCGGCACAACTCTGACGAGATGGTGGAACTGTTTTTGAATCGCGCCCAGATTTTCAAAAATGTCGGCATGATCAAACTCAAGATTATTCATGATCAATGTACGGGGGCTGTAGTGGACAAATTTCGAACGCTTGTCAAAGAAAGCGCAGTCATATTCATCCGCCTCAATCACAAAAAATGGGCTTTCACCAATGTGTGCTGAAACGTCAAAATTCCCTGGCACACCACCGATAAGGAACCCGGGTTTATAGCCACACTCTTCCAATATCCAGGCCACCATACCCGCCGTCGTTGTTTTACCGTGAGTGCCCGCGACTGCCAATACCCAGCGCTCTGGCAATATATGATCATGCAACCACTGCGGACCAGAAGTATAAGGAATGCCACGATCTAACACAGCTTCTACGCAGGGATTGCCACGTGTCATGGCATTACCAATGATCACCACATCCGGAGCAGGATCGAGCTGGGCCGGATCGTAGCCCCGGATCAACTCAATGCCTTGTTTTTCCAGCAACGTGCTCATTGGGGGATAAACATTAGCATCAGAGCCAGTCACTTCATGCCCCTGTGCGCGGGCGAGGATCGCCAACCCACCCATGAAAGTACCGCAAATGCCAAGAATATGAATACGCATTTATTTCTACCTGATTCATGAACTGTATCACTATTCTAACTACCAAATCAGAGATTAAAAATGCAATAACCTATGAATCAGCAGATTCTTTAGCTAAACTGCCCGCGCCTAAGTGCGGCACAGAAGTGCGACACATCAGTGAAGCACGCTTCCGAAAACCACAACCAAATTCAAGGCCTTTGTCATGAAAACATTGGGCGAATTCATCGTCGAAAAGCAGCAAGATTTTCCGCATGCTACAGGTGAACTGACTGCACTGCTGTCTGCCATCAAGTTAGGTGCCAAAATTATCCATCGGGATATCAATAAAGCCGGTCTGGTGGATATTTTAGGCTCAAGTGGCGTATCTAATGTGCAGGGTGAAGTTCAGATGAAGCTGGACTTATATGCCAATGAAAAACTCAAGGCAGCACTGAAAGCACGCGGCGAAGTCGCAGGCATTGCTTCCGAAGAGGAAGACGACATCGTTATTTTTGATGGCAACCGGGCAGAAAATGCAAAATATGTTGTTTTGATGGATCCACTGGATGGTTCTTCGAATATTGATGTAAACGTTTCCGTCGGGACTATTTTCTCAATTTACCATCGAGTTACCCCGATCGGTCAGCCTGTAACCGAGGAAGACTTCCTGCAACCGGGGAATCGTCAGATTGCAGCCGGTTATGTGGTTTATGGCTCATCCACTATGCTGGTTTACACGACAGGCTGTGGTGTCCATACTTTTACTTATGATCCTTCCCTTGGGGTATTTTGTCTGACCCATGAGAAAGTCCAATTCCCGAACAAGGGCAATATGTACTCTATCAATGAAGGGAACTACATCAAGTTTCCAATGGGTGTGAAAAAATACATCAAATATTGCCAGGAACAAGACGAAGCAACCCAACGTCCATACACTACCCGCTATATCGGTTCTCTGGTTGCTGATTTCCATCGCAATCTGTTAAAAGGCGGGATCTATATCTACCCAAGTACAGCAAGCCATCCAACGGGCAAACTCCGCTTACTTTATGAATGCAACCCAATCGCATTTCTGGCTGAACAAGCCGGTGGTAAAGCCAGCGATGGCGCAAACCGTATTCTGGATATCGTGCCAAATAAGCTGCACCAGCGCGTACCTTTTTTTGTCGGCACCAAGTCTATGGTAGAAAAAGCCGAAAGTTTTATGGCGGAATTTCCTGATCAATAAACAGTATGATTAAGCCATAATTTAAAGAGGTGGGTTTCCACCTCTTATTCCATTTTTTTACAAACCTCAGTTTTTCCTATTTCAATGACGCTCACCTTGCAACCAATAATCATATATTCCTCTTGATACGCCATCGTCATTCCTGAAAAAACACCTCTTTTTGCATGAAAAATAAAACCTAATTTCAGCGGAAATAAAGCGATAGCTTTTTGTTATCTGCTGATAATAATTTTTCATTACGCATAACAACAAAATTTTTCCTAATGTATGTAGGTATGGGAAATATTATCTTTTTTATATTAATTAGATAGCTATACCCAATAAAACTGAAGTTTTAAACATCAAAGGTGTAACGCTAAAGCGCTGGCGACAGCCCATATTTTATGAGGAATTCATATATGGACTCGTTTATAAATCATAAAGTTTTTCGGCTTTCTATTCTCATGTATTCGCTTTTTTTACCCTTTACTCCTACGAGTGCGCTTTCAGCGGGTGAAAAAGTTCAAGAAAATAGAACAGAGAGAAAAAAGTTCTTACAAAAACCAGAAAATGAAAATCACATCAATAAAGTGACAGTAACAGAAAGAAAGAGGTTCTTACAAAAACCAACAAATGAAAATCACATCAATAAAGTGACAGTAACAGAAAGAAAGAGGTTCTTACAAAAACCAGTAAATGAAAATAACGCTAATAAAGCACGGGATAATCAAGAGGCTATTGATCAGAAAGTGGGTGCCATCACACAAAGCATCCATAAGGTAGGTAATATCTTATCCTCTTCCCCATCCCAATTAACCGAGCAGGTAAAATCCTACGCGTTGGGGAAAATCAATGGTGCGATAAACACGGAAGCTCAAAAATGGTTGACCCGATTTGGTACCGGCAGGATTAATTTTTCCATCGATAAAAAAGGGAAACTGGATGCCAGCTCTCTGGATCTGCTAGTCCCTCTCTATGATAACAAAGCAGATTGGCTATTTTTCTCACAGTTAGGTTATCGCCGTCACGACAGCCGTAATACCCTGAACCTCGGCTTTGGTGGACGTTATTTCACGCCTAAATGGATGTATGGTTTAAATACCTTCTTTGACAAAGATTTCACAGGACAACATCAACGGCTGGGTGTTGGAGGCGAAATCTGGACGGATTATGTTAAATTGTCTGCCAACACTTATTGGCGCTTGAGTAAATGGCGTATATCACCCAACGAGCTGGATTATGAAGAACGACCCGCTAACGGCTACGATATCAATGGTGAATTTTTCTTACCCGCTTATCCAAACCTGGGAGGTAAACTGAGTTATGAACAGTACTTCGGCGATAACGTTGCCTTGTTCAATCGGGAGACCAAACAAAAGAATCCTAACCTTGCCCGAATTGGCCTGAATTATACCCCTATTCCGCTGATGACAATGGGTGTGGATTATAAGTTCGGAAGCAGTGGACACAGCGAAACTCTCTTCCAGGCCAATCTGAATTATCGTTTCGGGATCCCTTTTGGCGATCAGATTTCACCGCGTAGTGTTGCTGCTATACGTACACTGGCCGGAAGCCGTTATGAACTCGTAGAAAGAAACAATCATATCGTGTTGGACTACAAGAAAAAACCGGAGTTCAATCTCGCCCTGCCAAATACGTTAAGCGGATACAGTGCCCAGCATGTTCAAATTACCCCTAACATTACTGCTGAACATCGCCTGAAAAAGATATCATGGCAGACTAATGAAGAATTCCGTAAAAACGGAGGCGCTATCACACCCCATGGCTCGTCTGTTGAACTGGAGCTGCCAAAATATTCTATCAAGGGGATAAACAACTATACCCTGTCTGCTATTTCTGAAATAACGGGTAGCAATAAGCCCATGACAACCCATATGGATGTAGTTGTTGAACCTTTTGCTATTAAAGACCAAAGCATCAAGCCAAGTGGTGCGGGCCCTGTTATTTCCAATGGCAAACCCGCTTATGATCTGGCAGCAACAATCACCTATGGTAATAAAAATAATCCACCGATTAAAAACCAGGTAATACCAAACGTAAAATGGAGCATGGAACCAGAAAATAAACATGCAATATTGAACTGGGATTCAGCAGGAACGACCAATGATAACGGTCAGTTAACTGCAACGTTGAGCAGTACTCAGCCGCTTGATCCGAAGACAAAGATTTATCTGTCAATGGATGCTCAACCCAAGCTGGAGATAAAAGGCGACAAACCGCTGAATCTCACTCATCTTGGTGATGCTATTCAGGCCAAGGACTTTGTCTTTGACCAAAAAACGCCTTATGAGGCAACGGAACAAAAGCCGGTCATTGTGACTGCGACAGTATTCGATTTAGATGGCAACCCAATCAAGAAAAAAATGGAGATGAACTTACAATGGAGTACAGCGCCTTCTGACCTACCGGGATTATCTGTTACGCCCGCACCTGGCTATGAGAACACCTCTGATGAAGAGGGTAAAATCAAGGCGATTGTGACCAGTACCCAGAGAGTAAAAGGGGGTAAGGTTGGGGTATTGATTAATGAAAAACATCAAAGCTTCTCTGAGCCATTCGATTTTGTCACTCCAGAAAGCCTGAAGTTCGCATTCGATGCAATATCGCAATCCCCGATGAAACCACTCATTGCCAACGGAAAAGATCGCTATACCTATAAAGTGCGAGCCATCGATACAGAAAGCAAGCTTCCTCTGAAGAATCAATCTCTTGGTAAAATTAAAGCGGAGAAGAAGACAGTTATTTCTAATCTACTTGATGTTCCGGACGAAGTTAAGCTTGAGATCCCTGCGAATCCAACCACAGATGCTGAGGGTTATTTGACGCTCTATATGACAAGTCTCGTCGGTATGGATGGTATTTATTTCAAACTATTGCAGGATACACCCAATGAAGATGATGCTAATAGCATACAATCCGAACCGGTAAATTTCGATACTGTTCCAATATCCGTGGGAATTCTGATGGGAACCGAAAACTCACCTAAAACTAAATATATTTCTCAGCAGGGAAGGCCCTATAACGTACATAAAGATCTCATCGTTCAACTGACACAGGATGGAAAAACGAATTTGTTTGATGGCACAGACATTTCCAGACCAAATGGGGGTTCTGCCGGGTTCTCGGGATCAGACATCAGATCTTCCAATCCTAATTTAGTGAAAGTAGACAGAAATACAGGGAATATCACATTCCTCCTGGATAACTTCTCTATTGAGCAATGGCCGGTAACAGTGACACTAACCAAAACAGTTTCGGATACTGGAATAAAGTCTAGTTATTACTATACTTTCAACCCACGGAGATACATATTGATCCCTGAGCATCCGGATCCTGCGGCTCCAAATTCGAATACTGTTCCCTTAGGCAACTACCCTGAATGTAGTTATCTGAATGGAAATAACAATTCTGGTCTCAATAACCAGCAAGCTGTCACACCGACTCTGACTGATATGGGAGCAACTCCGCAAACAACTACTCCGACTTCAATTAGTTATGAATATGACAAAGAGAATTTCCCTTATTTCGGATTGAAAGCTCTTCTCAATAACTCAACAGGAGTTAATATATTGAAGACGTATACGCCATCAGATGAAACTATTTATGCCTATGACTACCTTAAAAGGATAATCGAACCGGCAACTATATATCCTCTCAACAAGCCGTCGTTACTTCTTTGCATAATACGCGTTGGTAGTTACGGGGAAGTTTCCCCAAATTAAACTACCATTAATATAAAATAAGCACAGGCTCAATCAGGGTTGAGTCTGTGCTTTTTTTATTCTGCTTTTCAGCCATCGCCAACAACCGAAAAATCCGAGGAATTCTGGCCTGTTTTGGCTATAATACCCCGCACTCCATTTTGGTTTAAAATTGAAGGAAACCGTTTTATGAGCCTGAATAATGTACCGGCTGGCAAAGAGCTACCTGAAGATATTTATGTCATCATTGAGATCCCCGCAAATGCAGATCCCATCAAATATGAAGTAGACAAAGAGTCTGGTGCCCTGTTTGTAGACCGTTTCATGTCAAGTGCGATGTTCTACCCATGTAACTACGGTTATATCAACAATACCCTGTCTCTTGATGGTGACCCGGTTGACGTATTGGTGCCGACACCCTACCCATTGCAGCCAGGTTCTGTTATCCGCTGTCGTCCGGTTGGTGTCCTGAAAATGACTGACGAATCCGGTGAAGATGCAAAACTGGTGGCTGTTCCTCATACCAAACTGAGCAAAGAATATGATCACATCAAAGATGTGAACGATCTGCCGGAGCTGCTGCGTGCCCAAATCACTCACTTCTTCGAACACTACAAGGATCTGGAAAAAGGCAAGTGGGTTAAAGTTGAGGGCTGGGATAATGTTGAAGCTGCCAAGGCTGAAATCCTGTCTTCTTTCGAACGCGCCGCTAAAAAATAATCCTGACAGGAAATAACAGGTTTTCATTGCCAAAAACCGCTGCCCCAATCAGGAACAGCGGTTTTTGGTTTGTCGTTCGGTTTTCTAATGTTACTCTTCTTCGTAGCGTTTCAGCCAGTCACCGCAGTTTATCCTACACAATCCCTCAACAGACAATTGATAAAGGTAAATCCATGCCTTGCCATACGGTGTTTCAATCAGTTCTCTTTGGTACTCCTGAGCGTTTTTTTTCAACTCATCCAATTCTGTCAGGATGGATGGCGTAATACGATAGATTTCACACTCGATTGTTCCTTCGCCACGGATAACCGCCGGATAGTGCCCCAGATCATAAATTTCATAACCTGCTAATCGGTGCTCTCCCAACAATTGGGCGTCCGTCATCCAGTGGTGATTGCCTTGTTTTCGCCTCAGGCTACCATAAACAATAACTCGCATCTTTAAAACTCAAACTCATAGAGCAGATCTAAAGCCTGATCAATACCAGATACTGCCTCCAGATACAATCTTGGCATAACACGATAACGTAATGTCAATGTTGCCAAAGAATCAAAAATACCCACACCATACTTCACTTGTAAGTCGTTGGTAATTCTGCCACTGACAACCACCTGGGATTTATCACCCACCCCTTGAGTATCCAGAGCCAAATCAGAGACACCAAAAGTTTCCCCAATCTTACCGACTAATTGACCACTCTGAGCAATCCCTAATCCAATCAGCATAGCCGCCATTTGTGAGTTGTCAGAATCCCCTTTTTCCAACCCTTGACCACGTAACAAATAAGACAAGGCTTCCTGTTGAGATTTTACCGGATCAGAAAAAACGTCTACTTTCGGTTTATCTGCTAATCCGGTAACACGCACACCCGCGATGACTTTGTTGGCTGTCGACTCTGGATTACGGATAGCTTCAATATTCAATAATGGCTGATCGGGCGGACCGGAGAACATAATAGTACCCTTACGCACTTGCAAATCTTGCCCATAAGCGTGGAAATTCCCTTCCGGAATATCAATCTGGCCATTCAAGCCTAATCCCTGCTGATCCTGAAGGACTTTCAGATCGCCTTTAAGCTGCGCCTTCAAACCAAATGCACTCAGGCGTACATCATTACCAATATGAACATTTAAGTTACTTTGTATCAAAATTGGTGATTTTTTCTTCTCAATTGGCTGGAGGTGATTATTCAGCATCACTTCATCAGCAGAAACACCTACCGCTGATTCCGGTAACTCCTGAACCGTAATTCGTGCCCATGGGATATCCACATTACCATCGAGTTTCAACAGGTTTGGTTTTGCCTCCAGCACCAAATGTGGACTGACATCCACCTTCACCATCGGCGGAACCGTGATACGTAACTGGTCACCATTAGCTGTCACTCTGGCATACCAGGCATTCACGTTGCGCCAATCAGCGTAACCATCCAGGTTTAGTTGCCCCTTGGGCGTTCTAATCATGCCATGCATATCAGAGCTGGCACCGGCAAAATGAACGGCTAACTGGCCTTGGGTGATATCGAATGGCAGCCAATGACTGCTCATTTGCAGGGCGTCCGCGTTAAGTTGACCAAATAGCAGCGGATTTTTGGCATTACCACCAATACGTAAATTCGCACTTAATTCCCCTTCCGCTTTTTCGCCTTTACCCAAAATCGGTTTAACCAATCCTAAGGAAAGTGCCTGAATATCGACATTGCCCGCTAATTTTCGGCTGCCTTCTAAATCAGCGACCTGCACATCGCCTTTTAACTGCCCGTTGCCCGCCAATTTGAATAACCATGCCAAATTAGCTTTGCCATCTGCCAGCCCTGCATTCAAGGTGAGTGTGTCAATATTAACCGGTAATGTATTACCTTCCACAACCTGGTGAATTTGTACCCCATTCCCTTGAAGAGCCACTTTTACCTGGGGCAACCCCTGCTCTGCTGTCCATCTGATCTCAGCATTACCATTGAATACGCCCTTAAGTTGGGTGCTTTTATCAAGGAATGGTCGGATCATAGCCAGATCAAAGCGTTCAAGTGCCACTTGAGCATGACCGCGCCTTCCCGCCTCAATGGGTTTTGCAATACAAAGTTGTGCATTGGGGTTAAGCCAACAGTGAGTGCCCACGATGGCCTTTTGTTGCAAGTTGAAGTAATCAATGGCTATCGCTTTGCTTAAACGCCATTCACCGACAGGCGTATTAAAATCAGTATGGTTGATACTGCCTTGCCAGTGTTCCTTTTGACGATCAAAGCTGCCATGAAGTGCCAATTGGCCTGATACCGGCGTTCCTTCGATTTTCAGTTGTAAATCATGCTTCCTTTCTGTGCCTTGCGCGTTGAGCGTCAGGTTCTTGATGGTTAAATCCGCCTGCTGCAATTGCCGCACAACAACCGATAACTGCCCCTGGAGCTGTTCAGCCGAACGTACATTACCTTTGATCGTGGCGCTATCCACCCTTAACTCATTCTGCCAACGCAACCCACGTGCATTCAAATCCGCCATGATTTGGGGGGCTTGCATATTGCCGCGCAGTTTAACTTCACCCGTAATAAAGCCAGCCAGACCCGGCAGTAAGCCCGTTAATTGCGGTGCATTAATTTCACCATCCAGTTTCCACGCCTGATCCGTAAGCTGCCCCTGTATATTCAGCGTATTACGCCCAACCGCAAGATCGAGTTGGGGAATATCCCACTGGCCTGCTGCATTACCCGATGCCTTGCCACGGGCTTTGATGGCATTCTCCTTCACATGACCATCAAGGACAATTTCAGGGATCCGGAGCTGCCAGCTTCCGCCATACAGGCTGCCACGCACGGCCAGGTTACCGTCTAGCCTGGCGGGCCATTCCGGCCACTGTTTGGCCGTATTAATACCCTCCAAAATGAGTTTGGCATTCCAGCTAATGGCTTTACTCCAATCAATCACGCCGACCATATCGGCTTTACCTTGCAAAGCCGCTAAACGCAGGCGCGTTAACTTCAGTAATTCTTCATTGCCTTTTGCATCCAATATTAACGATGCCGGCGGAAGATCATGGCCCTTAATATCCGAACGGAGAGAAAGATCGTAGTGACTGGCTTGACCATTCAGGCGCAACTTGACGCCATCAAGCTGATATTCTGGCTTGCCTTGCAGCGGCCATTGCAGTTGCGGGCTTTTCACTGTCAGACGTACAGGTAAGCCGGCTTTTGCCAATTCAGTCTGGGCGGTCAAACTGGCGGCAACAGGGCCGGAAAGATGCAATGCGAGATCAAGCTGCTGTAATAACGCACCTTTTAGCGTCAAATCAATCTGTTGCCCTGTTAAATCATCCAGATTGATATGTTTTAAATTATCGACCTGACCCTTAACCACCAGATTCACTGGCCATTGTTCAGCCAGTTTTGCCGTCCCCTGTATCGCCAGTGAGCCTTCCGGTGCTTGTGCGCTTAACGTTTTTATCTCGACTGCCTGCCCCTGATTACTGGCCTGTAGCCGCAAATCGTTAATCTTGATATCGGTAGCACCGGTTAAATGAAGCTGACTGCCGTGGATGCCTTCCAACGTAATATCAAGCGGAATGGGAATATCGGGCAACTCCGCTAACAGGGGTTGGGCAAACAGCGCTTTCAACGTTTCACCCAAAGATTTTTCCGGTTCAGCTTGCGGCTCAGTTTTTTGTGCTATAGCGGTTTTTTCAGGTGCGCTTTTTGGCAATGTCACCAGCAAGTTATTAATTTCCGTCGGTTTTAATATCAGCCGTTTTTCCTGCCACTGAGCTGCCGTTTTAAACTCACCCAATGCAATGGCGATCCCATCTACCTGCACATGAATATTTTTCAAGGAAAGCAAATCCAGTGAGACAGGATACGGTGTTTGCAATTCAGTCAATGGTGCCGATTCAGTCGCAGGTGCCGATGGAGGAAGTTCAGCGGTATTCACCGAAACAGTGACACCTTCAGTAGTCAAGGCATTGACACACACCTGGCTATGTTTCAGGCAGGAGAGCCGGATAGAGAGGTGCAAATTATCCGCATTAACGTTAACCCCCGGCATCTGATATTTGACGCCTTTTAACGTTAAATTGCGCCAGGTTCCGCTGACTCCCGCAATATCCAATCCGGGAACCCAACGTGCTGCACTGTTGATCACAAAATGCAAACCCGTTTGCGTGCCAACCAGCCCGGCAACTGCCACCAATAACAGGCTAACAATCAGCAGGAAAGCAATACTCACCCTTTTTGCCCACTTCATAGTTCGGCCCCTAAACCAATATAAAATTCCACATTATGACTATCTGGATCTCCGATTGGCGTTGCCAAATCAAATTTTATCGGTCCAATCGGTGATGCCCAGCGCACGCCTATTCCCGCACCGGTTTTAAAATTATTCTTTCTGATGTCATCCAGCGCTTCACCGGAATCGACAAACAATGCACTCCACCAATTACCATAAATATTGTATTGATACTCCAGCGAGCCAACCGCCAATTTTGATGCCCCGACTAATTTCCCTGCACTGTCTTTTGGTGAGATTTTCTGGTACTCATAACCCCGAATACTGCGATCCCCCCCAGCAAAGAAGCGCAGATCCGGTGGTACTTTGTCGAATTCATTCGTCTCTATCCAGCCCAAATCTGCCCGTACCACAAAACGGTGATTCTCCCGATAAGTTCTTATCCAGACGTGGTGTGCCTGTAACACCAAAAAATCGACATTGGACTGCCAGGTTGTATCAGAAATATCAATCGAATAACGCTGGCTATCCCCCCAATAAGGCATCGTGCCGCCACGCTGGCGAATGCGACTGAGACTGAATCCCGGATAAAGCAGCATGGTAGTATTGGTGACTTTAGCCTGGGTAAAGTGGCTCAGGCTCCAGCGCAGATTAACGCTGTACTGCCAACCCGTAAAACGATCCCAATTACGGGAAAGATTCAACGTTGCCGTATCCGAAATAGTATCGTTAATATCTTTACGTCGATAACCCGTTTGTAACTGATAATATTCTTCCAGTGGGTTGACTTTAAGCGGCATTTTGTAGGATGCGTCAATGATTTGATCGCGTGCAGAAAGGTTAAGGCTGGTACTCAAACTGTGTCCACGCGGATTAAGCCACGGTTTTTTCCATTTAGCCTGAACACGAGGCCCGACATCCGTTCCATAACCGCCCCCCAATTCAACATAATTGGCAGAACGAGGCACTAAGGACGCATTTAATGGCAATACCTTATCTTTACTCTCACGCCCTGTTTTAAAATCGGGCACAACAACCGCAGAATTGAACCATCCGGTATCGACCAGACGACGGTTAAATTCGGCTAATTGTTCTGAAGTATAATATTCGCCTGATTTGAAAGGAATAAGGTTATCCAGGTAAGTTTCACGAATTTGCGAGCCGTGAAATGCCACTGGACCAAAACGATAGCGTTGGCCGCTATCGAAATCAAAATCCCAAATAGATTCGTGCAGATCTTTTGCTACCCCCAACTCACTTCTTTTCATTAAGGCATCAAAATAGCCTTTCTTAACTGCCAGATTCGTCAATGAACTTTTAAAATCTTCATATTCACCGTGGTTGAGTATTGTCCCTTCTTTTGGCCTATTTTTTTTGATCAGGGCGGCATAATCTTTATCTGTTTTAGCGCCGCCTTCCAAAGCAACATTCACTTTAGCGACCCTTACAGGTTCACCCAGTGTCACCTTTGCAGTTAAAACAGGACGGGCAGGAGGAATATTCTCTTGATAGGTAAACTCGACAGTGGGAGCATAATATCCCAATGGACGAAGCCCTTGTCGTATCGCTTTCTCCACACGGGCACGAAAACGGCCATCAGGAGCAACTTCATCGGTACTGATATTTGAAAGTTGCACTCTGGCATTTTTTTCTAATTCGCCAGAAAGCCCCTCCAGTTTCAATCGTAAATTTGCACTATAAGCTGATGGCGTGACGATAGAGAAAAAAAGCGCAAATATGAGGGGATATCGTGACACTCGAACTCCTAATATTTATCTATCTGTTGAATAAAATTCAACAACATAAAAATGCCGCAATGAATTAATTCTGGTAAAGTTTTAACAATATACAAGCAACATATAATCATAAAACTTGTGGATATAGAGGAGAGAATCTTGCCAAATTCAACCAATGAAAAACAACATGTTTCTGCACCAGATGCCATACCGGGTAGAACCACTCCATTAACCGTATCACCCTACCATGACATTACACAGCATGCGATAGAGAACATTCCTGAAAAGATGGAAATCGCCTATGTAGGCATGGGATGTTTCTGGGGCGTAGAGCGTCTTTTCTGGCAACAGAACGGCGTTTATACGACTTCCGCAGGTTACAGCGGCGGCACTACCCCAAACCCAACTTATGAAGAAGTGTGTACTGGCTTGACGGGTCATGCAGAAGTAGTCAGGATCGTCTTTGATCCAACCCAAATTACCTATTCTCAATTACTCACCCTGTTCTGGGAAAATCACGATCCTGCCCAGGGTATGCGTCAACATGGTGATATTGGTACTCAATACCGTTCCGTTCTGTACCCGATTTCACCACAACAGTATGAACAGGCCATTGCCAGCCGAGAACAATACCAGCAAGCGCTGACGCAAAATAATGATCAACGCACCATCACGACGGAAATTCGTGCAGCAGGGCCATTCTATTTTGCCGAGGATTATCACCAGCAATACCTCCACAAAAACCCCGAAGGGTATTGTGGCTTAGGGGGGACGGGGATCTGCTTCCCGCCCACACTCAGAAACTAGCTGAATACCATCAAAAAACGGCCGCAAGGCCGTTTATTATACTCATTTTATATATCGCATTGATTTTATTACATTACTATTAACCGATGAGCAATGACAAACAATCACCCCATTTCAGTCTGTAAACGTAATACTTGCTGATTAACTTCACTCATCACATGGAAATGGCGTTTATCTTTGATTTTCGGGGGTAAAATCTTTCCATAATTGAATTCAAACGCGCCCATGTCCTTAATGTATAACCGCCCACGAAATAGGGTTTTTACGTAGAGAGCAATTTTCATTGAGTTATAATGGCGAAAAATTTTCATCTCTGTTTTTTCCTCCCATGCTTCTTACGGTACTATTGCTACGGCATCGCATCTAGTGACTCCATAAATACATCGTTGTTATGCCAACTGTATAGACTACATATATGGAAATTTGTTCCCCTCAATATTAAGATTCAATCACTATTTTGATATAATATAATGATATTAATGAGCATTATATTGCATCGCTCTCTTATTTACTTATACATTATTCCAAATGTTATCAAATTGTTTATTTTATTGAGGACAGACCAGTTAACAAGCGCTATGCTGAATATGTCATTCCCTGATAACATGCCTCGCCATGACAAATAAGGAATAAATATGTTAAAAAACAATATGTTAATAAAGATCGGGTTATCTGCAATATTGAGTATAACGTCAATATTTGCGTTCGCTCATAACATCACCTTAGAACAACCTGTTCCCGCTGTCAGCGTGACAGATAAGGGTGAGCTGTTGCTAAACGAGGGTAAGTTCAACTACCAAAATTGGAGCAGTACCGAACTTCTGGGAAAAGTCAGGACTATCCAACATATTGCCGGTCGTAGTTCCGCAAAAGAGATGAATGATCCCTTGATTCAAGCATTGAAGGATGCTGATTTACCCAAGGATAAATATCAAACCACCAGCATCGTGAATACCGATGATGCTATTTTTGGTACTGGTATTTTTGTTCGCAATAGTATTGAAGACAGCAAAAAACAGTTCCCGTGGTCACAATTCATTGTCGATAGTAACGGGCTGGTTAAAAAGGCCTGGGGACTGGAACCCAAAAGTTCGGCAATCATTGTGCTGGATAAAAACGGTAAGGTGAAATTCGTCAAAGATGGCAAATTAAGTGACGAAGACATTACACACGTTATCAGCCTAATTAAAGAAGAATTGGAAAAATAGCCTATTCAATACCGTACAGTGATAATGGTTCTCCCATTGTGAGCCATTATCACCTTCACATTATCGCTTTCGTATTAAAAAACGCTGACTCTGAACCCTGGGTTCAGGAAAGATTCACGCGGCGTGTAATTGAGGGTTTTCCCTTCCCAGTCCGTCACATGTGCCCCAGCAGCAATAGCAATGGCATGGCCGGCACCCGTATCCCAGATATTAGTCGGCCCAAAGCGTGGATAAAGTTGGGCTTTTCCCTCGGCAACCATACAAAATTTAAGTGAAGATCCTACCTCAAGTGTATTGTGTATCCCTAGCTGGGAAAGATAGTCTTGCAATTCCTCATCGTCCTTGTGAGAACGGCTGACTACCACAACGGGAGGCTTCGCCTGCATAATTTTAATAGGAAGCATCTGACCATTGGTCTCTTTCCATGCCTGGCGCCCTTGCCCTAAATATAAGACATTCTGTACCGGGACATAGACAACCCCCATCACAGGTACACCATTTTCTACCAATGCGATATTGACGGTAAATTCACCATTGCGGCGAATAAATTCTTTCGTGCCATCCAATGGATCAACCAGCCAATAACGCTGCCAATTTTTCCGCTCTTCCCATGCAGGTGGATCTTCTTCTGATAACAACGGGATATCAGGTGCAATGCGCAACAATCCCGCTTTAATGATCTTATGAGCGGCAATATCCGCAGCAGTAACAGGTGAATCATCCATTTTATGCTTTACTTGCAACGGTTTCTCAGCCTGATAGACCTCCATGATCGCCGCGCCTGCTTCCCGTGCCAATTGGCAGATCTGTTGTAGCATCATACACCTCTGCGTTTGTTGTTTGGCTATACCATTTGAAGCACCATTTTTAACGCATTTTTTACCGGAATGGCGAATATTTTATTCATCATTCCCAAATACATCTAAAAAATAGCCGGTTAACCGGCTATTCAATAAGTTACAGAATTTCCAATAATTCCACTTCAAAAATCAGCGTGCTATAAGGTGGAATGGATGCACCTGCCCCACGCTCACCATAAGCCAGATTGTGCGGAATATAGAGTTCCCATTTGGAACCGACTGGCATCAAGGTCAACGCTTCAATCCAACCCGGAATCACACCACTAACAGGAAATTCAGCTGGTGTACCGCGCTGTACTGAACTATCAAAGACAGTGCCATCGATCAGGCGGCCGGTATAGTGAACGCGAACACGGTCAGTACGGGCAGGAATAGCGCCTTCACCTTGTGTCAGGACAGAAAACTGTAGGCCAGACTCAGTACTGCTTACGCCTTCACGCTGAATATTGTCTGCCAGAAATTTTTTGCCTTCTTCTGCCATCGCCTGCTGACGTTCACGACGAACACTATCAGCACGTTCATGAATTTCACGTAGCGCACGATGCAGCTCTTCTACAGGAATAGCAGGGGAACGGCTTTCCAGCGCATCACACAGTCCTGCCAACAGGGCTGCGGGTTCTAACCCTTGTAAACCCGATTCCTGTAACTGCTGCCCAACCTGCAAACCAATACCGTAACTTGCCCGCGCTTCAATAGACTCAAAAGAAGGTTTTGTCATGAAAGTACCTGTTATTAAATGAGTGAAAACTCAAGCATAACAGCACCGTCCGGATGGGTAAACGCGTGAAGGTGGGTAATAATAATGTAAACACCAATTATTGGCGTATAACTACTGCTGAGCCTGATATTTAGGGCAGTTTTTTCGGCACAAAACAAAAAACGCCGGCATTGCCGGCGTTTTTTGTCACATGTTCTTCAGTTAATCAACGATTAAGCTTCTGGAACAATGTTAACGTTCAATTGTGCGAATACATCGCTGTGTACCTGGAAGTGAACTTCGTGTTCACCAACAGTACGCAGAACGCCGTTAGACAGGCGAACTTCGCTCTTAGATACTTCAACGCCAGCCGCAGTCACTGCATCAGCAATATCACGAGTACCGATAGAACCGAACAGTTTACCTTCGTCACCCGCTTTAGAAGCGATAGTGACAGAACCCAGTGCGTTGATTTTATCTGCACGAGCTTGCGCTGCTGCCAGAACGTCAGCCAGTTTAGCTTCCAGTTCAGCACGACGAGCTTCGAAGAATTCGATGTTTTTCTTAGTGGCAGGAACAGCTTTGCCCTGTGGGACTAAGAAGTTACGGGCATAACCCGCTTTAACGTTAACTTGGTCACCCAGGCTACCCAGGTTCGCTACTTTATCAAGCAGAATAATTTGCATTACCTTATCCTCTCAGAGTCGTTAATGGACTGAGCCTATTACTGATGACGATCAGTGTAAGGCAACAGAGACAGATAGCGCGCACGCTTGATAGCACGAGCGAGCTGACGCTGGTATTTTGCACGAGTGCCAGTAATACGGCTTGGTACAATTTTACCGCTTTCGGTAATGTAGTTTTTCAGCGTAGCAATATCTTTATAATCGATCTCTTGTACGCCTTCCGCGGTGAAGCGGCAGAACTTGCGACGACGGAAATAACGTGCCATTTGGCTAGTCTCCAGAATCTATCAATTCAATCTGCTCGGCATGTAGAACCAGTTTGCTAAGACCATTGCGCCCATAGTGGGCATTAATGAATCCTGAAACAGTTATTCGACTGCCGACCGTTATACTGCGAGTATATTCCTGTAACAACTGTCCGCTGGCAATAACGGGCATTCTGCACCATGATTGCCTGCTGAATCCGGCTTCCTGTTGCTGTGAACGATGTTCAAGCACAAACTGACAATGTGGAATACCAGATGGACTGACTTTTCGTATCGGTGCCTTGCACACTGTGCCTGTGAGCACCAAACGATTGGTTGTCACGGTAATTACTCTTCAGAATCCCCAGCTTCATCAGCATCATCAACCAAGTCTTCTTCCAAGACCAGATCACGGCCGCGACGTTCGTCTTTAGCCTTAACCATTGGTGATGCTTCAGTTACTGCGTGCTTAACGCGCATAACCATGCTGCGGATAACGGCGTCGTTGAAGCGGAAGTTAGTTTCCAGCTCATCAATCGCTTCTTGTGGCGCTTCAACGTTCATCAGAACGTAGTGAGCCTTGTGCAGTTTGTTGATTGGGTAAGCCAGTTGACGACGACCCCAGTCTTCCAGACGGTGAATCTGACCTTGCGCGTTAGTGATAGTCGCACTGTAACGCTCGATCATGCCCGGAACCTGTTCGCTTTGGTCAGGGTGAACCATAAAAACGATTTCGTAATGACGCATTATTGCTCCTTACGGATTATTCAGCCTCCTGTCAGGGTCAGCCGTGGCCCATGGAGGCAAGGAACGTGTTTAGTACGGCTGAAAAATCGACGCGTCACTATACCCGTACAATACAAAAAACTCAATAAAGAATTACCGGGCACTTCTCTGGCGCACAATTTCAAACAAGCATACCCCTGTTGCAACCGATACATTCAAAGAAGAGACTGAACCCGCCATGGGAATACTGATCAATTCGTCACAATGTTCGCGCGTCAATCGACGCATTCCCTCACCTTCCGCGCCCATCACCAGCGCCATCGGTCCCGTCAACTTGCTTTCGTATAAATCATGCGTGGCTTCACCCGCCGTTCCGACAATCCAAACATTGTGTTCTTGCAGTAAACGCAGGGTTCGGGCAAGGTTAGTCACACGGATCAGCGGTACACTTTCTGCCGCACCACAGGCCACTTTTTTGGCGGTAGCATTCAATTGTGCAGAACGATCACGGGGAACAATAACGGCATCAACCCCCGCCGCATCTGCGGTACGCAAGCAAGCACCCAGGTTATGGGGATCAGTGACACCATCCAGTACCAGCAGAAACGGGCGCTCCCGCCGAGATAACAAATCCGGCAGATCATTTTCCTGATACTGACGTCCTGGCTTGACTCGAGCAATGATCCCTTGATGGACGGCCCCTTCTGTTTGGGCATCCAACCATTGGCGGTTGGCAATTTGTACTGCGATACCGGTACTTTCCAACTCCTGCAATAATGGGGTTAAACGGCGATCTTCACGCCCTTTCAACACATAAACTTCCATGAAACGTTGTGGATCGCGCTCCAACAAGGCTTTAACGGCATGGATACCGTAGATAATTTCACTCATGACGACTGATACCTGACTCACTAATATCTTTAAGATACCGAAAATAGTGGGCGGCAGAAGCCGCCCTGTTTGATGATTGTACGGATTAATTTTTACCGGCTCGTTTTTACTCGTGATCAGCTTGCGTTTTTTTCGCACGCTTCGCTTTCAGTTTTGCCGTAATTTTTTGAGTCTTGCTTGACGGTTTTTTCTTTTTACCTGGCTTAGATTCTTTAGGCTTTTCCGTACTTTTCTTTTTACGAAAGGCGCTATCTGACTCAAAATTGGCTGATTTTTTATGATCACGACCTTTTTTACCACTTTTACGCTCTGGCGTACCTTTTTTCGCCTTATCGCGTGCCGTCTTGCCTTGATTACGCGCTGTACGGGTTGTTGAAAGTAAGGCAAAATCAATATTGCGTTCATCCATATGAACCGCTTCTACCCGAATCTCGACTTCATCACCGAGGCGATAAGTTGTTCCAGAAGACTCACCAATCAAACGCTGGCCGACGTTATCATATCGATAATAATCGTTATTCAACGTCGAAACATGTACCAAGCCATCAATAAACAGATCATTTAAGCGAACAAAGAAACCGAAACCTGTCACGCTGGTAATCAATCCGGTAAAAACATTACCCACCTGATCTTGCATGAAATCACATTTCAGCCAGTCGGCCACATCCCTTGTCGCTTCGTCAGCACGGCGCTCAGTCATGGAACAGTGGTCACCCAATTGCAGCATTTGCTCCATATCGTTGTGCCAACCCCCTGTTGGCGTCCCGTTATGCTCAATAACACCATTTTCTTGTGCCAATAAGTACTTAATCGCACGATGCAAAGCCAAATCAGGGTAGCGGCGGATTGGCGAAGTGAAATGAGAATAAGAGCGCAATGCTAAACCAAAATGCCCCCGATTCTCCGGCTCATAGATCGCCTGCTTCATAGAGCGCAACAGCATCGTTTGCAGTAACTCGTGATCGGGTCGATCCGCGACTTGTTTCATCAATTGCGCATAATCTTTCGGTTCTGGCGTCAGGCCACCCAACAAACTCAATCCTAACTCATTGAAGACTGAACGCAGGTTCAGGATACTCTCTTCTCTTGGTCGATCATGGATGCGATATAACGCTGGCTCATGGTGTTTTTCAACAAAACGGGCTGCGGCAATATTCGCCAAGATCATACACTCTTCGATAAGTTTATGCGCATCGTTGCGTACCACGGGTTCTATGCGCTCAATGCGACGCTCTGCATTAAAGATAAACTTGGCTTCTTCCGATTCAAACGAAATAGCGCCACGCTGTTCACGCGCTTGTTCCAGTGCCTGATAAAGCTCATGCAGATATTCAATAGGTTGCACCAGCGGCTTATAGTGCTCACGCAACTCTTGATCCCCCTGCAAAATCTTCCAGACTTTGGTATAGGTCAAACGGGCGTGTGAATTCATCACCGCTTCATAAAACTTGTAGGAAGAGAGCTTGCCCTGGTCGGAGACCGTCATTTCACACACCATACACAGGCGATCAACTTCTGGATTGAGGGAGCACAATCCGTTAGACAGTACTTCCGGCAGCATGGGGACAACCTGGGATGGGAAGTAAACCGAGTTACCACGGCTGCGTGCTTCCATATCCAAAGCGGTTTGCGGGCGAACATAGTAGCTGACATCAGCAATCGCTACCCACAATCGCCAACCGCCACCCCGTTTTCTTTCGCAATACACCGCATCATCAAAGTCTCGTGCATCTTCGCCATCAATCGTCACCAACGGCAACGCTCGTAAATCTACACGGCCTTGTTTGGCCGATTCCGGTACATGTTCAGCCAAACCCGCAATCTGTTTTTCTACCATCGGAGGCCAGCTATGGGGAATTTCATGGGTACGTAGTGCGATCTCAACCGCCATGTTCGTTCCCATGGTTTCACCCAGCACTTCAACAATTTTACCGATGGCTTTAGTCCGACGAGTCGGGCGATTTGTCAATTCAACCACCACGACATTCCCCATTCTTGCCCCGCAAGTTGCTTCTTTTGGGATCAAGATATCGAAACAGAGACGGCTATCATCAGGGACGACAAATCCCATACCAGCATCCATAAAATACCGGCCAACAATCTGGCTATTCTTGGGTTCCAAAACCCGCACGATACGCACTTCAACGCGACCTTTTCTGTCTGGTTGCAAGGGCTGTGCCAGTACCACCTCGCCGTGGATCGCCATTTTCATCTGGTCGGCTGGCAGGTAATAGTCTTCTTTATGGCCTTCCACACGCAGAAAACCATAGCCATCGCGGTGTCCAATCACCGTGCCTTTCAATAAATCCAGCCGCTCTGGTAACGCATAACATTGCCGGCGGGTAAAAACCAACTGCCCATCACGTTCCATTGCCCGCAAACGGCGGCGCAGTGCTTCCAGTGCATCTGGAGTGGTTAACTGAAGTTCCTGTGCGAGTTCCTGACGGCTTACCGGCGTGGCGTGTTTAGAAATGATATCCAAGATGTATTCACGGCTTGGGATAGGAGATTCGTATTTTGCAGCTTCTCGTTCCTGAAAAGGATCTTTTGACATCATCATTCCTCTATTGTCATCAGCAAGCTGTTTATCCCCTTGCGTCACTTAACCAAAAGTAATTGATAAAGGGGACGATTGTCTTTGACCATATCGGCCACAGTATGTTTATCCAACTCTTCCAAAAAATTTTCTACCGCTTGATTCAAGACCGACTTTAAGCGACATGCAGGCGTGATTTGACAGGCACTACAGTTAACCAATGACAGAGGTTCTAATGAGCGAACTACATCACCAATTTTGATCTCGTTGGCAGGTTTCCCTAAACTGATGCCGCCATTTTTCCCCCTGACAGCATTCACTAATCCTAAATGACTCAGCTGATTGATAATTTTTACCATATGGTTACGTGAGACACCATAAACTTCAGTGACTTCTGTAATACTCGTCATTTGGCCTTCTGGTAGAGAGGCCATATAAATCAAAGCACGTAATCCATAATCGGTAAAACTGGTTAACTGCACACTCACCTCTGGGAGACTGAATATAACGGAGCTTATTTGGCACCAAAAAATGTATGTTTATTGGTTTTCGTTAGTTAATCATCATTATGTGGGTATTTTAAAAATTAAGCAAAACGGGAGAAAACAAAAACCGGGCAATAAGCCCGGTCATGTGCGCATAAAAGGTAAATCTATCGATTAAGCATCAAAGGGATCACGCAGGATCATGGTTTCCGCACGATCTGGGCCTGTAGAAATAATATCAACAGGAACGCCTGTCAGCTCTTCTACACGTTTGATGTAGTTCAATGCTGCTTGTGGCAACTGGCTGTGATCTTTCACGCCAAAAGTACTGTCATCCCAACCAGGCAGGGCTTCATAGACTGCTTCAAGACCTTCCCAGTTTTCTGCGGCCAGTGGCGTCGTGTCAATGACCGTGCCATCAGGCAGGCGATAACCCACGCAGATTTTCACTTCTTTCAAGCCATCCAGCACATCCAGTTTGGTCATGCAGAAGCCAGACAGAGAGTTGATTTGGATCGCGCGACGAATAGCTACCATATCCAACCAGCCAGTACGACGGCTACGACCTGTCGTCGCGCCAAATTCCTGACCTTTCTGACGCAGGTATTCACCTGTTTCATCAAACAGCTCAGTGGGGAATGGGCCGGCCCCTACACGAGTAGAGTAAGCCTTGATGATACCCAGTACATAATCAACATAACGTGGACCCAGGCCAGAACCCGTTGCAACGCCACCCGCAGTGGTGTTGGAAGAAGTCACATAAGGATAAGTACCGTGGTCGATATCCAACAGAGTACCCTGCGCACCTTCAAACATTACCAATTCACCTTTCTGGGTTGCTTTATACAGCAAGTCAGAAACGTCAACTACCATGCCCGTCAGGATATCGGCAACAGCCAAAATGTCATCTAAGGTTTTCTGGTAATCAACGGCAGGTTCTTTGTAGTAGTTAACTAACTGGAAGTTGTGGTAGTCGATGATTTCTTTCAGTTTGACAGCGAAAGTTTCTTTATCAAACAGATCACCCACACGCAAGCCACGGCGTGCGACTTTGTCTTCGTACGCAGGACCAATACCACGACCTGTTGTACCAATCGCCTTGGCTCCACGCGCTTTTTCGCGGGCGTTATCCAATGCAACATGGTAAGGCAGGATCAGCGGACAAGCTTCAGAAATAAGCAGGCGCTCACGTACAGGGATCCCACGTGATTCAAGCTCTTTCATCTCTTTCATCAAAGCATCTGGTGCTAAAACGACCCCATTTGCGATAATGCTAATGACATTTTCACGTAAGATCCCGGATGGAATTAAGTGGAGAACGGTTTTTTCACCGTTGATGACTAGTGTATGGCCCGCGTTATGGCCCCCTTGATAACGAACTACGTATTTAGCCCGTTCAGTCAGCAAGTCGACGATTTTACCCTTGCCCTCGTCACCCCATTGGGTGCCCAATACGACAACGTTCTTACCCATTTCAAAAGTTCACTCGGTTGCTTAAAAATGGATTCTACCATCTCATTTAGCACCTTTCAGTATTTTTTATTACTTCTTGTTATTTCGTTTAGTTATATAAATAGGGAGATAAATAAACAATTGGTAATTATAGCGGTATATAAAAGCCACTGTCTTTTTTTTACAGTGGCTTACAGTAAGTTAAGAGGACATTACTTCGCTGGTGCTTTCATATAACGGAAGAAGTCAGTATCTGGACTGAGTACCATGACATCATTACCGTCATTCTTGAAGCTCTTCTCGTAAGCACGCAGGCTACGGATAAATGCATAGAATTCGGGGTCCTGATTGAATGCATCCGCAAAGAGTTTTGTGGCTTCCGCATCACCTTCACCATGTAAAACCAGTGCTTCACTCTGTGCTTCTGCCCTGATTTCAGTTGCTGTTTTATCAGCAGCAGCCCGGATCTTTTCCGCTTCTTCCGAACCTTCGGAACGCAGGAGACGCGCTTCGGCTTCACGGTCAGCACGCATACGCTGGTAAATCGCTTCTGAAATTTCCTGTGGCAAGTTGATCTGTTTGATACGAACGTCAACAACCTCAATACCTAACGCCGCCATACTGTTTGGATTGATGGCAGGTTGCTTGCCTTTCGTCTCTTTTTCTACCAAGGCCGCAGCCGATGCAATGGCAGTATCGACATCTGTTGCATCATTCTCTTCGTGAGTCCCCTGGTTCAGGGCATCACGCACATCGGTAGTTAAACGACCACGGGAATCAGTCACAATACCGCGCACATCAAGACGACCAATTTCAGAACGCAAGCGGTCACTGAATTTACGTCTCAGCATTATTTCAGCCCGGTTAATATCACCGCCACCGGTAGCCAGATAGTAACGGCTGAAATCATTAATGCGCCACTTCAAATAAGAATCAACGATCAGGTCCTTATTTTCACGTGTCAGGAAACGGTCAGCCTTGATATCCAACGTCTGGATACGGGCATCAAGGGTTTTAACTGTTTCTACAAACGGAATTTTGAAATGCAGGCCCGGCTCATAAATGATCGGTTTATTCTCTGCATCACGTACAACCTTACTAAAACGCAGTACAATGCCACGTTCACCTTCTTTTACAGTAAAGATTGATGAATAGAGAACAACCAATACCGCAATAATTACAACAATGAATGAATTACGCATGATTATGGTCTCCCTGTTCTGACCGAATCACCGCGCAGGTTATCGCTACCACCATAAGTGTTAGATTCCCGTTGTGGCGTAGGTTGATTCTGACGGATCATTTTCTGCACTGCCGTGTTACTGGATATATGTTGCTGAACTTTCGCCTGATCTTTCACCACGTTATCTAATGGCAATAACAGCACGTTGTTACTCTTGTCGCTTGCAATGACTTTACGTGTATTGCTCAACACACGTTCCATCGTCTCGATATACAAACGTTCACGCGTAATTTCTGGCGCCGCCTTATATTCAGGTAAGATTTTGGCAAAACTCGCCACTTCACCCTTCGCATTTAATACCGCGCTAACTTTATAGGCTTTGGCATCTTCAATAATACGCTGCGCTTCACCTTTCGCTTTAGGTAATACTTCGTTCTCGTAAGCTCGAGATTCACGAATGGTTTGCTGCTTCTGTTCACGTGCTGCGATCACATCATCGAATGCAGCTTTAACCTCTTCTGGCGGACGGGCGGCCTGGAAGTTTACATCGACCACAGTAATGCCCATATGGTATGGACGGATCGTCTCTTCCAGCACTTTCTGAGTATCGTTACGGACAACAGTACGTCCTTCCGTCAGGTTGGTTTCCATCGAATATTTACCAACAACACCGCGCACGGCACTGTCTGTAGCTTGACGCAAGCTATCATCAGGATTGGTAACGCTGAAGAGATAAGCGGATGGATCAGTCACGCGGTATTGGACGTTCATTTC
Source organism: Xenorhabdus sp. SGI240 (assembly GCF_040081915.1). NCBI lineage: Bacteria > Pseudomonadati > Pseudomonadota > Gammaproteobacteria > Enterobacterales > Morganellaceae > Xenorhabdus > Xenorhabdus sp. SGI240. The sequence goes on along the minus strand of NZ_JBEBMB010000041.1, from coordinate 15,129 downwards.
AGCCAATACAACGTTTTCATCTGAGGTCAGCATGGCACCGGTCGTTGCCAAATCGCGCACAGACTCAATGTTAACAGGCCTGACTTGATCGATAAACGTCATTTTCCAATTCAAGCCGGGCTGTACAACATGACTAAACTTACCAAATCGAGTAACGACACCACGGTCCGATTCTTTAATCGTATAAAAACCACTTACAACCCAAACAGCAATTGCAGCAGCAACGGCAAGGCCAATAAGACGCCCGCCAAGTTTAGGGTTCTGCCCAGAACCATTTCCACCTTTGTTTCCACCGAGACCACCGAGTTTTTCACTCAGCTTACGGAACAGATCGTCGAGATCAGTTGCCCCACGGTTACGACCACCTTTATTGTTGCCGCCGGAGTTGCCGCCATTATTATTGCTGCTTCCCCACGGGTCGCGGTCTTGTCCGTTATTACCGGGCTGATTCCACGCCATGTTTTAGCTCCACTTTCTAGTTTTTACTGGTTTTTCAGAGGTGACTGCTCTCCACCCAGATGGGTGAGGCTTCCCACTTCACAGACCGTTGCCTGTCCCTGACAGGTTTGACAACGGCCTCCGTGGGCAGAAACGACGAACTTCATCGTTTTTGTAAGCAACCAATATTATTGGGTGATAACTTTTGACAGTGCTGATCCTGTTACTGCAATTCTGGCACAGTCATTTCATCACCGCCATTTCATCTCTGCCACTCCATCACTATAAGCACCTTGAAATGACGGATAAAATGATACCTTGTTTGTTGTCCTGCGCCAATCAATCAGACAACATAGTCGGGTAATTTTGGTTCTTGTTTGCACAGACGGCGCCAATCGACCATTGGCATCCTGACTTCAACACCAACCTGGCCATTTTCTTCCATCCATTCACGTTCAATGGCCTGAAGCTGATAAAAACGGCTACGCAAACGCCCTGCTTCAGGTGGAAGATGCAATTTATAGTGCGCAATTTCACCTGAAAGGCGCTCAGTCAATGCCTGCAATAATAAAGGAATACCTGCGCCGGTTTGTGCAGATAACCAAACTCTGACCGGACGATTTTCTTCATCACGATCAATGCGGGGAATAAAATCTTCTAACATATCGATTTTATTCATCACCATCAGCGAAGGGATCTCATTGGATTCAATCTCTTCAAGAACACAGTCAACAGCGATAATGTTTTCATCGAAGCGAGGATCAGCCGCATCAACCACATGCAGTAATAATCTCGCCTGCCGAGTTTCCTGCAAAGTCGCCTTGAACGCTGCCACCAAATCATGGGGTAAATGGCGGATAAAACCAACTGTATCAGCCAAAACAACCGTACCAACATCATCCACCTCTATTCGGCGCAATGTCGGATCCAGAGTGGCAAAAAGCTGGTCAGCCGCATAAACATCGGCAGAAGTGATTTTATTGAATAGACTGGACTTTCCGGCATTGGTGTAACCGACAAGAGAGACGGTGGGGATATCGGCTTTATTACGTGCCTGACGCCCCTGTTCACGCTGCTTTTCAACTTTGTTGAGGCGCCCCAAAATCTGTTTGATTTTGTCACGCAGCATACGGCGGTCACTTTCCAACTGGGTTTCCCCAGGCCCACGCAGCCCGATCCCCCCTTTTTGGCGTTCAAGGTGAGTCCAGCCTCGAACCAGACGGGTGGACAGATGACGCAACTGTGCCAGTTCGACTTGCAACTTGCCTTCGTGCGTCCTTGCCCGTTGGGCAAAAATATCCAGAATCACGCCCGTGCGATCAACGACACGGCATTGACACAAGCGTTCAAGATTACGTTCCTGAGCAGGACTGAGGGTATGGTTAAATAACACCACATCTGCACCGCTGTTTTTGACAGCTTCAGCAATTTCCTCTGCCTTGCCCTCTCCGACAAAATATTTCGGATGAGGTGCCTTCCGGCTTCCGGTTACAATCTGCACAGGAGAAACACCTGCGGAAGTTACCAATGACTCGAATTCACTGAGATTTTCCGTATCTTTTTCCTGTGAGAAGAAAACATGCACCAGAACGGCTAACTCTCCGCCTTCATAACGATCAAACAACGGTGCAACCCCTCAGGCTGAGTAAAAATCCAATAAGAAAAAACATAGGTAAAGTCTCCCTACCTATGTTTTTATTTTCAGGCACGGCGGCTGATTTATTCAGCGCCATCGCTTTCCTGTTGTACTGCCGAGTTCGTGCCAGCATGATAATTACCAACGCCAGTCGGCACATTCGGGTTGTTACCATGATGAGACACTGGACGGGAAGGTACAACAGTAGAGATGGCATGCTTATAAACCATCTGGCTCACCGTGTTCTTCAGTAAAATGACAAACTGGTCAAAAGATTCAATCTGACCCTGTAATTTGATGCCATTGACCAAATAAATAGAAACCGGGACCCTTTCACGTCGTAAAGCGTTCAGGAATGGATCTTGCAGAGATTGCCCCTTAGCCATTCTATATTTTCCTTATTTTGTTGTTTTTCACTAAGAACCTGTTGGTTCGAAAAATTAACTACTCAAAAATGACACTTTGTATTGATCACTGGTACTGATCAATTGTACACAATCAATGAATTTATGTACTAACAACCTGCATGACTGTGTTTAGGTTTTGTTTAGGTTGATCGCTATCCAACCACGCCACATTGTCCCAACTCCTGAGCCACGTGATCTGACGCTTCGCCAATTGGCGTGTCGCACAGATACCACGGTAAACCATCTCATCATGAGAGATTTCGCCCGCGAGGTAAGACCACATCTGACGATAACCAACACAACGAATGGAGGGTAAATCGGTATGCAAATCACTACGAGCATAAAGTGCTTTTACCTCATCTTCAAACCCTGATTTGATCATTTGTTCAAAACGGGCTGCGATACGCTGATGCAACATTTCACGACTTGTCGGCGCGATCGCAAATTGATGAACTCGATAAGGCAATATTTCTCCAGACGTTTCAGTCAACTCCGTTAGAGTTTTACCCGAAATCCGAAAAACTTCCAGTGCACGAGTAAGACGTTGTGGATCATTAGGATGAATCCTTGCCGCAGAAACGGGATCAATTTCCTGTAATTGTCGATGTAATTCGTCCCATCCTAGCTCTGCGGCCTGTTGTTCAATCTGCGCCCTCATCTCAGGCTCTGCGGAAGGTAAAGGCGATAATCCTTCCAACAATGCTTTGAAATATAGCATGGTTCCACCAACCAGGAGTGGTATTCTCCCAGCCGCCGTGATTTCAGCCATTTCTTGCAATGCATCACGGCGAAAATCAGCAGCAGAATAGACTGCCGCAGGGTCAAGAATATCGATCAAACGATGAGGTGCCAGTGCCTGCTCTTCTGCGGAAGGTTTTGCTGTCCCAATATCCATTCCACGATAAATTAACGCAGAATCGACACTGATTAATTCAACCGGAAGATGCCAGCGCAAGGCGATCGATAACGCCGTTTTCCCTGAAGCCGTCGGTCCCATGATAAAAATGGCTGTCGGCAGGTGTTGAGTTTTTAAATCACTCATGATTAAGGAATGCCACCACTGCTTGTAAATCAATTAACTGTAATAACCCATCCGGCGGCGATCCCACCAGCTGAGGGCAAAGGCGTTCGACATCAGCCAAAAGCTGGACAGCTTGCGCGATGTTCCACGTTTCATGCTCACTATCCACGTGACGGGAAAGCCAACTGGCAACTTGCTCAACAGAAGCGGCTGACTGTTCCCCAAGATAACCCAACAGTTCCGGCAAGAGTTTCGGCAGGTTCTGTTGACGCAGAGGCAACGATACCGCATGAATGGTTACTTTTCCATGTGCGACTGTCGATTCAATACCAAAAGTCTTTAACAAGTCACTATTCTGCTTTAAGACATGCATTTCTGACTGATTGAGAGCAAGTTTCAGCGGGATCAATAATGGCTGGGATTTCAGCCCCTGTTCTCCGGGGGTCAGTTGCGCCTGTTTCAGCCAGCGCCCAGCAACTGGCAGAGAAAGCAGCCCGATTCCCAATGGCGATTCGAGCAAAGCATAACAACCTGCATAGATACACAATACTTTTCCAAAGCTATGTTTCCCCTGCCCCGATGGCACAGGAGTCGCAGAAACCGATACACCTTCCCGCGCACCCCGCTCTGGAAATAATGGGCGTTTTTCTTCCGGGGAGAATTGCATCATTTTTTGGTACAACTCCCCCTGTTTTTTCTGGTAGCTTTCCCCATGATGTATTTGTTGCATACCACGATCATGATGCTCATGACGTCGTGAAGAGGCCTCATCCGCTTGTTCAACACGCTTACGGGTAAAATGGTTTTCTCCCGCAGAAGGGCGATTCTCCGGCACCCAGCTTGTAACACTCTCCTGACAACCAAGCGCCAGTTCATCTCCCGTGCCGCGTTGTTTCAATACCGCAGCCACCCCCTGATAAATAAAATCATGTACCAGGCGGGCTTGATGGAAACGCACTTCATGTTTGGCCGGATGTACATTGACATCCACCTGTCGTGGATCGATTTCGAGATACAAAACATAAGCGGGTTGTTGCTCACCCTTAATCAAATCCTGATAAGCTTGACGAATCGCATGATTAAGCAGGCGATCCCGCATCATGCGCCCATTGACATAGCAATATTGGATCTCGCTCACGGCCGGATTCACCGGATCGACAACCCAGCCCTTAATAGACAAGGAATCATGCTGCCATGACAACGCCAGCGCCTGTTGCACAAAAGCGGTTCCACAAATGGCTGCCAGACGCCGTTCATGCTGAGATTCCTCTTTAGCGGGACGGTACTGGCGCATCAATTTCCCATTGTGATTCAGGTTAATGGCGACATCCAACCGCGCCAAAGCGATACGACGCACGATTTCATCAATATGGCCAAATTCCGTTTTTTCTGTTCTCAGGAATTTTCGACGGGCAGGCGTGTTATAAAACAGATCCAACACTTCAACCGTTGTCCCCACAGGATGAGCGGCAGGTTTTACCGTGACCTCCATATCACGGCCTTCGGCATAAGATTGCCACGCTTCTGCCTGACTTTCAGGACGGGAAGTTAATGTCAGCCTTGAAACCGAGCTGATACTCGCTAAGGCTTCCCCACGGAACCCCATGCTGGCAATCGCTTCCAAATCATCCAATGAAGCAATTTTACTGGTCGCATGGCGCGCCAGTGCCAGCATCAAATCCTGTTTGGCTATCCCACAGCCATTATCGCGGATACGGATAAGCTTTGCGCCACCCCGTTCAATATCAATATCAATACGGGTTGCACCGGCATCAAGGCTATTTTCCACCAACTCTTTCACTACAGAAGAAGGGCGTTCAACCACTTCACCCGCAGCAATCTGGTTTGCCAATTGTGGGGGTAATATCTTGATAGCCATAATGTGACCTTACTTACAATTCAGAGCCTGTCAAACCTATTCTGATAGGCGTATATTTAGTTACTTTGGTGCAGACTGCAACGGGTTAGCCAGAAAATAGTGACGTAATCCCAAATGAATGGCCTGTGCCAGTTTCTCCTGATACTGATTGGAGCCTAATAACGTTTCTTCAGACACATTACTGATAAAGCCCGTTTCCACTAAAATGGACGGAATATCCGGCGAGCGCAAAACACCAAGGCTTGCATGTTCTGGTGTACGTTTATGCAGGGAACCAATTCTGGTTAGCTGGCTCAATACCTGCATGGCAACATCATAGCCAACCCGTTGTGAATGCCCAAATTGCAAATCCAGCACGGCCTTACTCAGATAAGGATCAGTGCCGTTGGCGAGAGCATCTCCCGCACCGCCCAGTAATTCCGATTGTTTTTCATGCTGTTCCAGCCAGTTCCCCAATTCACTGTTTGCACGTCGGTTGGAGAGCACCCATACAGAAGCACCTCTGGCACCGCGATTAGGAGCGGCATCGGCATGAATGGATACCAGTATATTGGCTTTATGTTTACGGGCGACTTCAGAACGCCCTGCCACAGAGATAAAATAATCGCCATTTCGCGTCAACACCGGCGTGAACATGGGATCATTGCGCAAAAGGGCTTCCAATTTACGAGCAACATTAATAGTGACATTCTTTTCTTTCAGCCCCCGTTGCCCAATCGCCCCAGGATCTTGCCCGCCATGCCCCGCATCAATGGCAACGACAACTGGGTGGAATGCTCTTCCTTGCGCAGATTGAGCTGCCTGTTTCTTCACACCTTGCTCACGGTGATTCGATACTGGCTTAGTTTCTTTTTCCGTCAGGGGAGCATTATTTGTAAGCAAGCGCTTACTTTCATTTTTTAAGGCCGGCTTATTCGATACCGATGAGTTATTCGCCACTCCATTGGCTTTCAGTGTCATCATCACTTGCGATTGATTGCCGACATTTTTCACCGTAGATGTCACTGTAGCCTTATGTGCTAATTCCAACACCACGCGCTGATGATGTGCATCAGATGGCTGGCTGGAACGTATCTGTTTTACCAGATTCTGGCCGGATAAAATCATCGGTAATCCAACAATCTTACTGGCTTGGCGAATATCCACCACCAACCGTTCAGGAGAATGCAAAAGAAAGAACCGATAATCAGGATGCCCGCCGGTGAATTCCAACGTTACTACGGACTCAGATGGATCATTCTTCACATGAATATTCGACAGCGTAGCCGCAGATGCTGCCGTCATAACCAGCTGATTTAACATGAAAAACAAAACACAGGCCATTACCCAATAGGCACGCCATTTTTTTATCACATCCACGAAAAAGGCATTCATCATAGTCGGGTATTCCTTCATAAGGACTTCAAATTATCCAACAGACTTTCACCATATTGAGATGACGCAACAAAACGAGCCTGGCGCCCTTCACTGTCATAACTCAGGTGCAACTCAATATCTGCATCAGGCAAAACGCCAGTGCCCTGCTGAGGCCACTCCACCAGACAAATAGCGTCCTGATGGAAATAATCCCGGATCCCCATAAATTCCAGCTCTTCAGGATCAGCCAGACGGTAAAGATCGAAATGGTAGACAGGCCGTGGTTGTAAGGCATAAGGCTCGACTAACGTATAAGTCGGACTTTTCACATGCCCCTGATGGCCGAGAGCTTGCAGAAAACCACGGCTGAATGTGGTTTTTCCTGCACCAAGATCGCCATACAGATAAATAACATAGCCGCGATCGCCAACTGCCGCCACTGCATTACCCAATGCAACTGTGGCATTTTCATTTGGGAGTGATAAAACGAGTTCTTTCATTGAAAAATATCTGTTTTGATTTATTGAATGAGAAACTAGTCAGGTAGAATATCAGTTAAATAGATTAACCAGTAACCATAACATAATTCAGACATTATCATTTAGTCTCTTCTGTGCTACCGTAACAACTACATGCTACATTTTTTGTATTCAATTCCCTCTGTGTTAAGCTAACGCCTCTCTTTCAGCAGTCATTTGATATTTCATGGCAACCCCCCTCGATCTGAATCTTCTGGCAACAAACATCAAGCAATGGGGCCTTTCCCTTGGCTTCCAGCAAGTCGGCATCTGTGATACGGACTTATCGGCAGAAGAGCCGAGATTACAAGAATGGCTTGATAAGCAATATCATGGCGAAATGGACTGGATGGCGCGTCACGGCATGATGCGCGCCCGTCCCCATGAGCTTCTGCCGGGGACTTTGCGGGTTATCAGCGTACGCATGAATTATCTGCCTGCTAAAGCCGCGTTTGCCAGTACGCTTAACAATCCGCAAATGGGTTATATTAGTCGCTATTCGTTGGGCCGGGATTATCACAAACTGCTACGTCAGCGTCTCAAAAAACTGGGCGACAAGATCCAAGAATATTGCAGCACTCATGAATATCAGGGAACTTTGAATTTTCGTCCTTTTGTCGATTCCGCTCCGATTATGGAACGCCCACTGGCAGCAAAAGCGGGGCTTGGTTGGGTTGGTAAACACTCACTTATATTAAATCGTGAATCGGGTTCCTGGTTTTTCCTCGGTGAATTGCTGATTAATCTTCCCCTGCCGATTGATGTTCCACAAGAGGAGCAATGCGGACGCTGCGTAGCCTGCATGACAACTTGCCCAACGGGGGCTATTGTTGCGCCTGACACCATTGATGCCCGACGCTGCATCTCATATCTGACCATTGAATTGGAAGGTGTTATTCCAGAAGAACTGCGCCCACTGATGGGTAACCGGATTTATGGCTGCGATGATTGCCAGCTTATTTGCCCCTGGAACCGTTTTTCTCAATTAACAGATGAAGCTGATTTTAGCCCACGTGCCGTACTGCATACTCCTGAGCTATTAGATCTATTCAATTGGAGCGAGGAGAAGTTTCTGCGTATCACGGAAGGCTCGGCAATTCGCCGTATTGGATATCTGCGCTGGTTGCGCAACATTTCCGTCGCCTTAGGTAATGCACCGTATCAAGATGACATCGTGTTAGCGTTGGAAAAAAAGTTCGGCTTAAGTGAAGTTTTGGATGAACATATCCACTGGGCGATCGCCCAGCAAATGACCCGCCGCAATGCGAATGCCATTGAGGTTCAAACCTCACAACAAAAACGATTAATAAGGGCAATAACCAAAGGCTTACCCAGAGACGCCTAATAATCAACCATCCGGTTTTATGGTAAAAAAAACCGTTTATTTCCTTGTGAATAAAATAAAAATACTTTGCTGATCAACTAACAAACAGAGAATAAATGTTGATCATGTTATTTTTAAATTAGGTTAATTACTTTAATTAATCAATAAGTTAAGTTTGAACTGTTGTTGTGAATGATAAGTCAAGAAAACCAAACACAAAGAATCCTCCTGTGGATAACTCTGTGTAACAAGTAGAGCATCATCAGGTGACTCAATAGAGTGATAATGTTAAAAACTGTGGATAAAAAACAAGAATTGAGTTCTAGTCTCGAACACCAGAAATCAGCAGCAAGGCAATAGCCCACTCATCCATTCTAGACGCTAGTGGAGAAATTTTCCTCTGCCCATTCAAAAATGAGGCGGCATTATGGACCTGTTGGAGCAGGATAGCAAGGCTTTATCGTCAATTTATTTTTGGTGAGGCTTGCAATAAGTGCCAACATTTCACGCTGACACTTTTCCTTACGCATTATGCCTTACCAGCTGCGTCTCTATGCCCCAAATTAAAGTACGCTTATCTTCTCAACCAATAATGTGCTGGACGCTTCCCAATCGGACTGCTTATAAAGGCACCTTAACGTCTGATAAGGGGACACCTGCATAAAACAACTCATATTGGAGATGCCTTGAAGCAAACGCTAACCCAACCACATCCTACACCAACCTGACCCTTTCGACAGGAGATACAGTATCTGTCTTGAACGAGATTTTTATAGAAAGAAGATAACAAAATGGAGGAAATTGGAGCGGGAAACGAGACTCGAACTCGCGACCCCAACCTTGGCAAGGTTGTGCTCTACCAACTGAGCTATTCCCGCGTCGCTGACAGCTAATATTATTAGCCTGAGATGCCTGAATGCTGATTTTGAATACCTGTTAACCTTATGAGTTATAGGTCATTCTTAGAGCCTGCATATCAGGAACGGGCGCCATTATGAACGCGTTCAGATAAGATGGCAAGCCCTTTGCTTTTACTTCCGAGTTAAACGCTCAAAAGATATTCACTCCCGTTTGACACAAAAAATTCCTACCATAACCCCGACAGTTGTCTGGAATACCAAACAGCACGAAGTTAACATTAAGTAAACAATTAACTAACATCTAATAAGATTTGTGCTTGTTCTAACGATTTTATGGAAATAGATTAACAATAATTTTCGTTGTTAATTAGATAATTATTCTCTTAAGAGAGGGTCAGGAACATGGCTCGATATTATCAATCTAAATTTGTCACGGGCACTGAGGCGCTGGTTGACCTTCTACTCGCTCAAGCTAAGTTGGATGAAATCCACAATCTCAACACAGCGGGGTTAGTTTCAGGTTATCGTGGCTCTCCTTTAGCCCGCTTAGATCAAACATTATGGCAACACAGCAAAGAACTTATCCAAGCCAACATTCGCTTTCAACCTGCCGTCAATGAAGATCTCGCAGCCGATGCACTGATAGGTACACAAAAAGTCGAAACAGACCCTGACAGACAGGTTAACGGCGTTTTTGGTATGTGGTACGGCAAAGGGCCAGGCGTCGATCGTTCCGGTGATGCACTTAAACATGGCAATGCTTACGGCTCCTCGCCAAACGGGGGTGTGCTGGTTATCGTCGGAGACGATCACGGCTGTGTCTCTTCGTCCATGTCCCACCAATCTGATCTCGCGATGATGGCATGGAGTATGCCTGTTTTGCACCCGGCATCAGTTGCCGATTATATGAGTGTCGGTTTATGGGGCTGGGCGGCATCACGTGTCAGCGGCGCATGGTTTGGCTTTAAAGCAATCAGTGAAGTTGTGGAAAGCGGTGCCGTCAGAGAAAGCAAGCCATTTCCTGATTATAAAGTGCCCCACGTTGATCCTGGACCCGATGGGTTGCATTGGCGCTGGCCGGATCTCCCCGGCCCACAGATTGAAAAGCGATTGGCCTATAAACTAAAAGCCGTCGAAGAGTTTGCTAAACTTAACCCCATTGATTACCTGCTCGCCCCCTGCGAACATCCACACGCTTTGTTGGTAACGGTGGGTAAGGCCCATAAGGATGTTATGGAAGCCCTGCGTGTCGGGGGCCTTACACCTTCTGATCTGGCCCAACAAGGCGTCGCTTTTCTCCATATCCGTTTGGTTTATCCTTTATCACCGCTGCTCAGCGAGCTAGCTACCCAAGTCAGTCATATTTTTATTATTGAAGAAAAAGCCGCCATCGTTGAGATGCTGCTGGCTCATCAATTGGTTAAATTACAGAAAATGACCAATCTGATAGGTAAGCATAACCAGCTTGGTCAGAAATTGTTACCCGCTGACGTTGAACTACGCCCTTCACGGGTTGCCGCCCCACTTTCTGGATGGTTACAACAATTCCATTTATTTCTCTCCGTGCCACCCGAATGGTCAACGACGCCCATTCAGCACGATGCAACTTTACCCAAACGCACACCTTATTTTTGCGCTGGATGCCCCCATAGCACTTCAACTCGCTTACCAGACGATAGCCAAGCTCAACCTGGTATTGGATGCCATATTATGGCGACATGGATGGATCGCAATACCGGAAACGGCCTTTTGCCAATGGGGGGAGAAGGTGTTGACTGGATAGGACATGCCCCATTTGTCAATCGCTCCCATGTCTTTCAAAATCTGGGAGATGGCACCTACTTCCATTCTGGTCACTTAGCCATTCGCCAATCAGTCGCCGCAGGAAGCCACATTACTTACAAATTGCTGTTCAATGATGCGGTGGCGATGACAGGTGGACAACCGCTGGATGGGAATATCACTCTGGCACAAATGGTTTCTTTAATGCTGGCAGAAGGCGTAAAAGAAGTGGTTGTCGTGACAAATGATCTTGATAAATATAAAGATAAAAATTGCCTTCCTGCCAATGTGAAACTCTATGAACGAGATTATCTGGAGGATGTACAGAAACGTCTTCGGGATATCGTTGGCGTCACAGTGCTCATCTACGATCAAGCCTGTGCCACAGAATTACGTCGTAAAAGAAAACGGGGTTTAGCGCCAAAAGTAACGCGGCGCGCCGTCATCAATGAATTAGTCTGTGAGGGATGTGGTGACTGTCAAATACAATCAAATTGCCTGGCCGTAATTCCAGTCAAAACGCCTTTAGGCACTAAACGCAAGATAGACCAACACGTTTGCAATTCAGATCTGTCCTGCCTGAAAGGATTCTGCCCCAGCTTTATCACTGTCGAAAATGCCAACCCACGTGCGGATCTCAGTAAGATCATCACACAGACTGAGTTAGATAAAATTATCCACAAACTACCTCAACCGACACTGGCTTCTGCCGAAATACCTTATGAAATCCTGTTAGTCGGTATCGGCGGTACTGGTATCGTCACCGCAGGACATCTACTTGCCAATGCGGCGCAATTAGACGGCTGCTTTGTCAGTCTGCTCAATTTTACCGGATTTGCGCAAAAAGGCGGGGAAGCCATAACCCATATTCGGCTATGCCATGACCAGGATAAACTGCATCAAGTCAGGATTGATCGCGGGCGCGCTAATCTGGTTATCGCCGCCGATTTGGTGGCTGCAACGGGGCAAAATGCACGGGAAGTGATGTCAAGGGGATCAACAAAATGCATACTGAACACCCATGAAACCCAAGTCGGCACTATGCTTCGCTCCCCTATGCTGGATTTGGATCACCCCAAAATGCTGGACACCCTGAGTCAACATACACAAGTATTACACGCCATTGATGCAGAAATCATGGCTGCACATCTGGTCGGTGACAAAGACCAAACCAATATCATATTAATGGGTTATGCCTGGCAGCTCGGCAAGATTCCAATCACATTAACTGCCATCAACAATGCGATGCAAGAACTGGGAGCCTCAGCAGATAATGCCCGACGAGCTTTCTGTCTGGGCCGCATCGCGGCAGCCCAACCCGATATTCTGCAAAAACACCTCAATATTATGCCGCAAGAAAATATAAAAAGTCTGGACGATCTCATTATGCATCGGTATCAATTTCTGGTTGATTATCAAAATGAAAGATATGCGATGCGTTATCTCAACCGTATTGCTCAGGTTCAAATGGTGGCTCAACAGATCGATACAGAAGAAATCACTCAATCCGTTGCTGAAAACTTATTCAAGTTAATGGCGTATAAAGATGAATATGAAGTCGCCCGACTCTACGTCAAAACCGGTTTTTTCGATAAGCTCCGCTCACAATTTGATAATACAGATACCCTCCGCTTTCACCTTAGCCTTCCTCTCTTCAGTCGCAAAGATCCCCGTACAGGCCAACGAGGAAAAAAGGAATATGGCTTGTGGATCGTCCCTGTATTCCGCTTTCTTGCCGCATGTAAATCGCTACGAGGCACTGTTTTTGATATTTTTGGCTATCAGGAAGAGCGTAAACAGGAAAGAAATCTGCTGCTTGAGTATGAGCGATTAATTGATTTTTTAATCGAAAAAATGGAACGCAATAATTTGGCAATCTGTCGGCAAATTGCGGAGCTTCCCAATCAGGTGCGCGGTTTTGGGCATGTGAAACAAAAAGCGATGAAAAACATGATGGAACGTAAGGAAATATTGCTGAAAGAATTACAAAAAGTGATGTGATAAAGCGTGTTGGACATTATCAATAATGATGTCCAACACTTTTCGAACAGCGAGTAACTATAGATACAATGTTCATGCCTTCCAAACACTATCCCTTCCAAACACGATAGTAATCACGTAACCGCTTAGTTATCTGCTCATCATTGCAAGAGAATGCAACCAAATCAGGAGGAGGCGTATAGATCGTATCAATAGATTCAACGTGAGCACGATACTTATTGTATAAACCTTCATGGATTAATTCATCCCATCCTGGCTTAATATTCCAGAGATATTCATAACCCATCGCGACTGTTTGCTGCGCCGCTTCTAAAATAGTTTTCTCTCGGTTAAGTCCCACTAAGGGCCGACGGATAGGTATAAAATCCCCCAGATCAATATCCAGATTAGGTCGCCCCATAAGTGCATTTGCAACATAATCCGCTAAAAGCGGAGATTGATGCAAACCGTCCCGATATGTTCCCGTCACAAGCCACAACCCATCTATGCCACACTCCCCAATCAAGGGAAAGCCATCTGCTGAGATGGGTCGATTGCCCACTTGAACAGCAATAATCTCAGATGCAAATAAATCAACGTTTATCTGATTGTAAGCGCATTCTAAAAGGAACTGTGTGGTAGCAACTGTTGCATATTTACGAGGTTGGCTGAATACAAGATTGGTCGCACCAACGTAGAGAATACCATCACCACGCGGAACACAATGTAATCCACAAGCAAATGCGCGGTTAGGTGTTCGAATAACTGATGTTGGTAAATCATCGGGATTTTTAACTTTGAGTAAAACAGAAACTCCATGACCCGCAAAAAGCGGAGGGATCTTCTGCACGATAGAAAGCTGGTCTGATAATATATCAAGTGACTGCACTCCTGCTGCAATCACTACTTTATTTGCTGTAAAACGCGCTCCGTCGATGGTTTCAACACCGGTTATAGCCCCCTTTTCTGTAAGAACACGTTTAACATTATTATCAATAAGTTCTCCCCCTTCCTTGAGAAAAGCAGCATCCAGCATTTCAAGCAATATATGAGAATTAAGGGCATTTTCTTCTGAAATATAAATTCCTTTGAGCGAACGTACCAAATCGTTAGCTTTCATTCCCTTAATCGATTGCGGATCGACAACCTCATAGGGTTCATTATATTCACGAAGAATACTTTCTATCGCATCATAATTAACACTATCAACAGCAGCCATTCCTGCGGTATTGAGAATGACATGAGTACCTTTTGCAGTAAATAAAGGACGGGGATCTCCCGAAGATGCGATTAAACGCTGTGCCCATATTGACCAACGCGCTTTCGCGATACAATCCATTTTGAGTTTCAGTTTTCCATAATCGCTCGCAATCAGCCCGCTGGTCACTTCACCAAAACAGCCATTCATTGCCCCCGCAGCTTTTGACGCTGCATTGCTACGATCAAGACGTCCCAACCTGCATATTTTCAATTGGCGACTAGCCAGTTCATAAGCAATTGAACCTGCAATGGCACCAGATCCTACAACAATAACATCATACTTCATCGGCTCTATCCTTGTTCACATTGACAGATAAACATCCTTAAGAAACCCTTAAGGACAGATTAGAGATGCTTTGCAGACAACTGGATTATGGAGAGCTTCCATCATACGTTCACTCCCATTGCAGGGAGATCACGTCAAATTGATTTCGATAAGTGATTATAACGAACAATTCAATCTACCAAAGGATTTTAATATTCGTCAACATGAATATGACAGAATCGTAACATTGTTACTGAGCAAATCTCAGTACCGCTGAATATTCAGAAAGTTGTTGGCTTTGGTTGGAATTTTGAAAACAAAAAAAACGCGCTTAGGCGCTTTTCTTATGACTTGCAGACCTTGCTAGCAATCTACAGTCTTGAATTTGGAGCGGGAAACGAGA
>NZ_JBEBMB010000040.1:0-8659 GCF_040081915.1 Xenorhabdus sp. SGI240 | reverse complement strand
CCAACTGAGCTATTCCCGCATATATTCTGGCATGTCGTACAGTTGAAATTTTTCATCGGTACGGGGAGCGCATTATACGAAAAATTATGCCGCTGGCAAGTCCCACAACACAAAAAATTGTATTTTCCCTCCGATTGATGATTAAACCAGCAAACAATCCGCTTAACCATCAATACAGAGATTAATTTACATACAAATCTTATATCAAATACCGTTCTTTATTTTTAGATCACATTTTATTTTTGGATAAAGTGCTCACGGTAATACACCAATTCAGCAATGGATTCCCGAATATCATCCAAGGCCTGATGGGTATTTTTCTTACTGACCCCTGACAACATCTCAGGCTTCCAACGACGGGCCAATTCCTTAAGCGTACTGACATCCAAATAACGGTAGTGAAAATACTTTTCCAACTCTGGCATATAACGAAACAGGAAACGACGATCCTGCCCCACGCTATTGCCGCAAATGGGTGATTTTCCTGCCGGCACCCATTGTTCCAGAAAGGCAATAGTTGCTTTTTCAGCTTGCACATCATCAAACTGGCTCTGCTTTACACGTTCTACCAATCCACTCGCAGTATGCGTCCGTACATTCCATTCGTCCATCAATGCCAATTGCGCATCCGGCTGATGAACCGCAATCACAGGCCCTTCTGCAAGGATATTCAATTCCGAATCGGTGACAATAGTTGCCATTTCAATTATGCGATCGCGATCGGGATCTAACCCCGTCATCTCTAAATCTATCCAGATAAGATTGTTCTCACTTTTTGACATGATATATCCTAGTTTCCTTCAAAAGAGGTAGTCTGTATCTGTGAGGTATCATAACGGTTTTGATCACTCACAGCGATGATCAGCAAGATAGATGAAATATAAACAAAAAATAAGTGAGGTTCGGTGGCTAAAAGTAAACTCTCCAAAGGGCAACAACGCCGTGTGCAAGCCAATCATCAGCGCAAGCTGAATAAGGCCGATGCTCAAAAGTCAGAAATGGATGACAGCCAGTTTGGTGAGCCACAAGAAGGGCTGGTGATCAGCCGATTCGGGCAACATGCCGATATTGAAGCAGCAGATTCGTCTATACAGCGTTGCAATATCCGTAGAACAATACACTCATTGGTCACGGGTGATCGCGTTGTATGGCGCCCCACGCTGCAACTCCAGTCTGATGTCAAAGTGAATGGTATTGTAGAAGCGGTCCATGAACGTACTTCCGTTCTTACTCGTCCTGACTACTATGATGGCATCAAACCCATTGCATCAAATATCAACCAAATCGTGATAGTTTCCGCTATCTTGCCTGAACTCTCACTGAATATTATCGATCGCTATTTAGTCGCCTGTGAAACACTCAATATCGAGCCTCTGCTCGTACTCAATAAAATCGATCTGTTGGATGCCGAGAGCCGTGAGTGGGTTAACGATGTCATGAATATCTATCGCCATATCGGTTATCGCGTACTGGAAGTTTCCCGCTATACCGGCGAGGGTATCCCTGAACTCACCACGATGCTGACTAACAAAATCAGTATCTTTGCAGGCCAATCTGGCGTCGGGAAATCCAGCTTACTCAATACCCTGTTGCCCGACATGAAAGAAGATATTCTGGTCAATAATGTCTCAGATAACTCAGGTCTCGGGCAGCATACCACGACCACCGCACGTCTTTACCATTTCCCACTGGGGGGAGATGTGATCGACTCTCCAGGTGTCCGTGAGTTTGGCCTGTGGCACCTAACGCCAGAACAGGTTACACAAGGTTTTGTCGAATTCCGCGAATATCTGGGGGGGTGTAAGTTCCGTGATTGCAAACATCTGGACGATCCGGGATGTGCCCTAAGAGAAGCATTGGAACAAGGCACCATTGCTCAGGAACGCTTCGAAAATTACCACCGGATTCTGGAAAGCATGGTACAGGTTAAACCACGCCGAAATTTCACAAGCGCTCACAAATAAGGCAATAATTAACGATACCCTGACATTAAAAATAATGGCGGGTACAATAGCCGACTTTTGTCCAATTTGCCAAGAAGAGATCCAAGAGGTTGACGTGCTGGATAATTTTAAAATCAGTCTACAATATTTACTGCCAAAACAATGCATTACAAATCTGGCAGGTTGGTTTGCCAATAAAAAAGCGGGCTGGCTGACGCAGCTTGCAATCAAGGCTTTCGCTAAGGCCTATAAAGTGGATATGAATGAGGCAAAAAATCCTTCATTCACGGCTTATTCAACATTTAATGAATTTTTTGTCCGCCCTCTTAAGGAAGGCATTCGCCCTATCGCCAATGAAATCCACCAATTGGCTCTGCCAGCAGACGGCACCATAAGCCAGCTTGGGGCGATCCGCGAAGATCAGATTATTCAGGCTAAAGGCCACTATTACACGATAGAAGCATTGCTGGCAGGGCAGTATCAACTGGCTGAACAGTTCCGTCATGGTCAATTTATCACGACTTACTTATCACCAAGGGATTATCACCGTGTTCACATGCCATGTGATGGCGTGCTCAAGGAGATGATCTATGTCCCTGGTGATCTGTTCTCAGTCAATCCCTTGACGGCAGCCAATGTGCCAAACTTATTTGCACGTAATGAACGCGTCATCTGTTTATTTGAGACCGCGTTTGGTCCCATGGTGCAAATTCTGGTTGGTGCGACCATTGTTGGCAGTATTGAAACTGTCTGGAGTGGCTGTGTCACACCTCCGCGTGAAGGCATCATCAAGCGTTGGACCTACCCTACAGAAGGCCAAGAAGGCGTCATCTCCCTCAAAAAAGGCGAGGAAATGGGACGCTTCAAGCTGGGTTCAACCGTGATCAATCTGTTTGCTGCTAATCAGATTAATTTTGCCAACCACTTATACAGTGGTTCACAAACCCGTATGGGAGACATGATGGCGCAGACTGCCACATCAGAAGAACCCACAGTAAATAACGATGAATCAATGAATTAAAGATATCATCAACTAATTTATAACCAAGGAGCCCCTTATTGTGCGCCTGATTATCAGTCTACTTCTCAGCCTCTTAATTGCGAGCCAGGCTTTTGCTTCTGTGTCCCCGTTGGATGAAACCCAACTAAAACAAGAGCTGAAGCAGGTTGGAGGCAGTAAACGCTCACAAGATTCTGAAATCGCACATGCACTTCAAGGGGCAATAAATTGGGTTAATGATACAAAATCCGCCAATGAGCGTACTCAGAAGTACCGACAGGCAATTGATGAATTTCCTAAAATCATCAAAGATCTGCGCCAAAAAATCCTTGCTGAAAACAATGCTGCTACTACTTCCATTCCGGCCAATCAACCTATCAGCAATTTAGAACAGCAAATTATCCAGACCAATAATGAATTACAGGAACAAGGACACCAATTACAGCGCGAACAGGATAAACTCCGAGAAATCAGTGATTCCATGAGTCAATTGCCTCAACAACAGGCTGAGGCAAAGCGTTTGCTGGCTGAGGCAACTTCCCGGTTCCAGTCTCTGGATTCACCTTCCACGCCACTGGCCAAAGCGCAATTAGCGTTGGCGCAAGCAGAAGTCAATGCGCGTAGGGCTATGGCTGATGAACTGGAGATAGCTCAACTTTCTGTCAATAATCGTCAGGAGATTGCACGCATACGCGCAGAATTATACAAAAAACGCTATCAACGACTGGATCTTAAACTCCAACAATTACGCAGCCTGTTAAATACCCAACGCCAGCAGAAAACGGAATCTGCACTGGAGTATACAGAAATGCTGGCGGAGCAGAGTGGAGAAAAATTGCCAACGTTTTTGCAGGATGAACTCCAGCAAAACCGCCAATTATCGCAAATGCTCAATCAACAGGCCCTGAGAATGGAAGCCATTGGCTCAAAACAGCGCAAGGCCAATAGCGAAATTCTTTTTGTTCTCCAAACACTCAATACTATCCGTGAACAAGCACAATGGCTAAACGATTCCACTGCGCTTGGCGAAACCTTGAGGGCGAGAGTCACCCATATTCCCGATATGTCAAAATCCCAGCAAATTGACAGGGATATTGTCGAATTACGGGTCGAAAGACTGAAATATGAGGAAATGCTGGAAAACCTGCAACGGCCTCCTGAGCAAACATTGCCCTCATATCACACTCTGATGCCAGAGCAAAAGAAGGTCTACGAATCACTTATCCGCACCAAGAAAGAGCTATTAAATTCCCTGCTATCAGGATATGACAATGAGATACTGGAACAGACTCAATTCAAGGTCATCACCAACAAATTAAATGATGCCCTGAAAGAAGTTCAGGATGCTACCCACCGCTATTTGTTCTGGGTAGCGGATGTCAATCCTATATCGCTCAATTATCCATTGCAGGTGGTGCAGAATCTGACGCTTCTGTTATCTCTGGATACGTTCTCTCAGTTGGGTGCCGCTATCCACAGCATGTTGACTAAACAAGATACTCTGCTCTATTTGCTGGGGACTTTATTACTGGTCATTTTTAGTGTTAGCTCACACCGCCAGTATCATGCTTTTCTTGAGCGTTCGAGCAACCGCATCGGTAAAGTGACACAAGATCATTTCTCTTTGACTATGCGCACCGTTTTTTGGTCTGTTGTTGCGGCATTACCGTTACCAATGCTTTGGTCAGCCATTGGTTATGGATTGCAAAACGCATGGCAGTATCCGATGGCTACCGCAATAGGTAACGGTGTACGTGAAACCACTCCCGTTCTGTGGGTCTTTATGCTCAGTGCGGCCTTTGCCCATCCCAATGGCTTATTTATCGCCCACTTTCGCTGGCCGGAAGAACGTATCAAGCGAGCGATGCGTTTCTACCGTCTTTCCATTTTCCTGATCGTGCCCCTGATGATGGCATTGATCACTTTTAATCATTACAAAGACCAGGATTTTATCGCAACCCTCGGCAGGCTCTGTTTCATCATGCTCTGTATCTCGCTGAGTCTGGTAACCAGCAGCTTAAAACGCGCGGGTATTCCACTCTATATGGACAAACATGGTTCAGGCGAGAATATTGTCAGCTCTGTTCTATGGTGGATACTCCTCTCGGCCCCAATCTTAGCGGCACTCGCTTCAATCCTGGGTTATCTGCAAACCTCACAAGCGCTATTAGGTCGTCTGGAAACCTCTGTTGCTATCTGGTTTTTCCTGCTGGTCGTTTACCACATTGTACGTCGATGGATGCTGATCCAGCGCCGTAAGATAGCTTTTGAGCGGGCAAAACAACGTCGTGCGGAGATATTGGCCCAGCGAGCCAAAAGTGAGGAAGATGCTGGCAATATTAATAGCAGTGTAGAAGGAGCAATCGAAGTTGAAGAACCCGTCATCGATTTGGATGCCATCAGTGCCCAATCGTTAGGATTAGTACGTTCAATCCTGACAATGATAGCACTGGTTTCACTTATCCTATTGTGGTCTGAGTTACATTCAGCGTTCTCTTTTCTTGAAAATATCCGGCTTTGGGACGTGAGTACAACCATCAACGGTGTTGATAGCGTTCAGCCAATTACCCTGGGTTCCGTATTAATTGCAATCTTAGTTATTGTCATTACTACGCAGCTCGTCCGTAACTTACCAGCCCTGCTGGAACTCGCCCTGTTACAGCATTTAGTTCTGACACCGGGAACCGGTTATGCCATTACGACACTGACCAAATATAGCATTACCCTCATTGGTGGCCTGGTGGGTTTTTCACTGGTGGGTATTGAATGGTCAAAAATACAATGGCTGATTGCTGCAATGGGGGTTGGGCTGGGTTTTGGCTTACAGGAAATTTTCACCAATATTATTTCTGGCCTGATCATCTTATTTGAAAAACCGATCCGCATTGGTGATACCGTGACTATCCGTGGTCTGACAGGCAGTATCACGAAGATCAATACGCGGGCAACAACGCTGTCTGACTGGGACAAAAAAGAGATTATTGTTCCCAACAAGGCCTTTATTACAGAGCAATTCATCAACTGGTCACTGTCTGACACAATCACGCGTATCGTCCTGACAATCCCTGTGCCGGCTGATGTTGACTCCGCAAACGCCACCGACATATTAATATCTGCCGCCAAAAGTTCGCCCTTTATTCTCGATAACCCGATGCCGGAAGTGTATTTAGTGGATTTGCAACAAGGCATTCAGATTTATGAACTACGTGCCTATGCCGCAGAGATGGGGCATCGTATGCCTGCCCGTCATGAAGTGCATCAACATATTTTGCAGGAATTCCGCAAACATGATATCACCTTGCCATTCCCACCATTCCAGGCACGGGTTGATATTTTTGGACAAGAGATCCGCAGTGCTACAACTAACTTCACGGGCCGTAATCCCCCACGCAGGCCGGGAGAACTATAGCCTATGCCAATCTCACCACATGTCCAAACGCATACCTTTTCAAATTAGCGGATACCTATGCTTTCAGGCTACGGGCGTTTTCGTTCGCCACCCGAAGGCGATCCTGACAGGCGAGGGATCATTTTTGTAGAAAAAGACATTAACGGTCAGGCAGGAGAGAGCCAAACCATTAACGATTCCTGTCAGCCTGATTTTTGCCTGAATGACCGTGCATATTCTGATAATCCCCCTATATTCTGCCAAAACCCGCCCAAAATTGGATTTAATTCGTTAATTAATTTGATTGATTAATGTGTAGAATAAATGTGCTTTGCTGTTCAACTGCGCAGTTTATCTCGCTGAGATTCAGCCTAATACCGAAGCCTGATTGATAAAACATAAGTTAAATTCAATGAAAAACAACAAGGAATTGCTGTACCTGCAAGAACGTGCCTAAACGAGAAGGAATAAAAATGAAAAGTGGATTACGTTTTACCTGCCGTATCGCGGGTGTGCCGGAAGACACCTTTGCGGTCGGCGATTTTTCTTTGCAAGAGGGATTATCGGAACTGTTTACCCTCAACCTGACGCTGGTCAGGGCCGGTAACGCAAACCCGTTCAGGCCGCAGGCAGAAATAGATTTAACCGCGTTGCTGATGCAGGAAGCGGTGTTGCAGGTTTTTTATGGTGAAACGGTGCAGCGCAAAATCACCGGGATTGTCTCTCACGCTAATTGGGTGGGCACCGATGGTAACAAGACGCGCTATACCGTCACCGTCCGCCCTGCCTGCTGGCGGTTGATGCTCAATCAGGACAGCCGGATTTATCATCGGCAAAATGTCCCCGCCATCTTAAACAGCCTGCTGAAAAAACACCGGGTAAAAGCCGATTCAAAACTCTACGACACCCATCAGGACCGGGAATATGTGACCCAGAAGCGCGAATCCGATTATGATTTTTTCAGCCGGTTAGCGGCGGAAGAGGGATTCAGTTTCTGGTTTGAGGATGAAACGCTGTTTTTCAGTGACAGACATCTGGGCATGACCGCGGGCTTGCCGCTGCAATACCAGCCCCAGCCGGAAACCGCCCACGGAACAGACACTATCTATCAGGTGCAACTGGGCGTCGGGATGAGTCCACAGCGCAGCCTGCATAAAGATTTCAACCCGGAAAAACCGCGCTATCACCTCTCCCATATGCACAGCAGTGAAGGTTTCCGCGATTTCGGCAGCCAGACCCCTTACACCGTGTTTGAGAGTTACGGGCGGTTCCAGAAAGATGCGGCCGCCAAACCGTTTTTAAAATACCGACAGGAAGCGCTGGATAACCAGAAGCAAACCGGCAGTGGCCACAGTAACTGTATCAAACTGATGCCGGGTAAAATCTTCGAGATAAAAAATCACTCCCATAAGCCTCTGAATGTTCGCTGGCAGGTGGTCAGTATCAGCCACCACGGGCGCTGCCCGCAGGCACTGGGCGATAACAACGGTGACGGCACCACACTTTCCAACCATTTCCGTTTTATCGATGGCCTTGCCGACTACCGCCCGCCGTTCCACTACAAACCGTTAGCCGATGGGGATGAAACCGCCATCGTGGTCGGGCCGGAGGGCGAAGAAATCTTCGTCAATAAAGACGGGGCGATTAAAGTGCATTTCCACTGGAACCGCGATGACCCGCCGGATGATGGCGCTTCGTGCTGGGTACGGGTTGCTCAGGGCTGGAACGGTAACGGTTTTGGTTTTATGGCGATACCGCGTATCGGGCAGGAAGTGATTATCTCTTACCTCAACGGCGATATCGACCGACCGATTGTCACCGGTTGTGTCTACAACGGCCTGAACCGCCCGCCACTGGATTTACCGGCAGAAAAGACCCGCACCACGTTTAAAACCAAAACCCATAAAGGCAAAGGCTTTAACGAACTGCGTTTTGAAGATGCCAAAGGCAGTGAAGAAATCTATTTCCACGGCCAGAAAGATTTGACCGCCCAGATTGAAAATGATGTGCGCTGGCATATCAAACATGACCAGAAACAACGTATTGATAACAACCGTTACCACGATATCCGTGCCGATGACCATCATCAGGTCGCCGGTTCACGCAAAATCACCACCGAAGGCGATGTATCGCACCGGATTGCCGGTAGCCAGCATACCCAGACCGGGGATGCCACCGTGATTGACAGCGGACAGGAGATTCACCTGAAAAGCGGCGGCAAAGTGGTGCTGGAAGCGGCAGCAGAAATCACATTGAAAGTGGGCGGTAGTTTTCTGAAAGTCACGCCGGGCGGCATTCTCTGTAGACCGTCGTGTAGGGCAGGAGTGT
>NZ_JBEBMB010000004.1:0-162283 GCF_040081915.1 Xenorhabdus sp. SGI240 | reverse complement strand
TCAGGTGGTGGTGTTGCGGTTGATGGATAACCGGATTTTCACACCATTGTTGCCCGCCCTGAAATCGGGGGACTGGCGTGAACTGTTAACACCGGTTAATGAACTGATGATCGATACGCCTAACCCGATTTGCTATTACCGACCAGAAAATTGTCCTCAGGAACTGAACACGAATTTATTTGTGTTGGGTGATCACCTGATTGAAGCCCGTTACTCAACCGATACAGCCCTCAAGAATCTGGCTTACGCCTTAAGTTGCCAGCTTTGGGAAGAAACTCCCGAATTGGCGCTGAAACTGGATGAACCGGAAGGGCAATTACAGCACAGCCTTGTAGCGTGGCTGAAACAGGCAAGAGATGAAAAACAGAACCTGAATAAACTGACTGTTGAGCGCTTTATTACCAATAACCAACAGGTTGTGCTTAAAAAAGAAATTTAAGGCTCGCCCGCTATTATCTATCATTAAGGAAGAAAAAATGAGTCAGTTAGAACAGTCGGATTGCATTAACTGCCAAGATATACTGAAACACTGGATTGAATTTCAGCTTGTGGATGAACAGGGTAAGGCATTGGTGGGGATGCCTTATAAACTGATAAGTCAGGGAAATAAAAAAGATATCCGCACAGGTGTTACCGATGGGGAGGGACTCTTGCGGGAAGAAAATTTACCGCCCATGCCTGTAAGACTTTGGGTTGATGCACAGAAACTCACTGATGAGATGGAATTCAGACAATTAAGAACTGTTCGTGAACCGCTGGGTTCTAAGGTTCGACATAATGCTAAAGCGCAAGGGCATTCTTATCACTATGTTAAAATTGGCGATCTTTGTGATCAGGCTCCAATAATTAAAAATTGGGAGGAAAATGAACTCCCTAAATATCACTTCTCTGATAACAAATTTCAGGGATTTCGTGCCGTATTTATGGATGAACGCTGGGTATTGGAAGTCTGTCCTTTCCGGGCTTGGGTGATGTTATTGCACCATCAAAAAGAGTATTCACTGGTGAATGCCTATAATCAGGGTTTAATGTCCGTGTTGGTTTATGCCAATGCTACAGATAATGGTGATGACGAAACTAAAGAATACAGTGGTTCTGTTTTTCATTTCTTTAAAGAACAGCTCCTCGATTTATCTCGTTTACCTAACCAAATTGAACAAAAAAAGTTCCAACCGATAGTGTATGATGCACCTTTCCGTGAACGTTATACCCGTATTGAATTTATAGATACAGTTGAGAATTTAAATACACAGTTATTTTACGTAGCGAATAATAAAGAATTAATTGTCAGTTGGCGGGGAACAGCCCAAGGGCAGGATGTTCTGACTGATTTAGAATTTAAACCAATCCCCTTAACCGAAGAATATCTCAATAAAGGGAAAGCTCACCAGGGATTCTGGCAGGCTTTTATGACAGTAAATAATAATGTTATTGAAATTAAGAGTGGAGATAAAATAACTCGCAGAAATATATTTGACGATATAAAAAAATTAGCAAAAGGCAAGGATCTTTTTATCTGTGGCCACAGTTTAGGGGGGGCATTAGCTTTACTCAACAGTGCTCAACTTAGGGCATACAATCCTTGTTTATATACTTACGGAATGCCAAGGGTATTTACCTATAGCGCGGTGATGGAAATAAACAATATTATTCATTATCGTCACATTAATCAAAATGACCCTGTTCCAACTGTACCTTTTGAAAGAGACATGGATAACTCTTTATTTCAAAATGGCTTGGATTTCCATGGGTATTATTTAGAAGCAATGTTACTTCCAATGGGAAAAATATTTCCTGAGAAAATACAAAAAGTCATTAACAATATGAAATCAAAAGAAGTATTCTTACATCAAGGAAAAACAGTTCATTTCTATAAAGGTCGTGCTATAGAAGAGAATGTTTTTATGTTGGGTGAAAAATATGCTGAGGCTGATTTTTATTTAGTTCCCGCTTTATTACCAGAAAAAGCATCAGAAGATAATTATTTCCCTCTTAATAAACAACCTAAAAAAGCCAAGACGATTCAGTCACGTCTTGACCTGATTTATGGTTTGGATCATCTTAGTGGTAGCTATATGGAATTCATAAAAAAAAGACTCTTTGAACTATGTATCCCTGAACATAATGCTCTTTATAAAGAAGATAAACAGAAATTTGAGAATACAATAAAATTTGACAATGAATATAAGCAGAAATTTAGTGGGCTAAAAGTAAATAGATTTGAAAATAACGATGATTACTCAATGCATCAATACTTTTTACGTTTGGAACAACAGCTAGAATCTACCTTATTAGTCAGTAAAAAAAGTGAGGAAGGAAAGCGTGCTATAAATTATTATATTATATATAGTAAGGATTAATCTAACATGAATACAATAAAAACTATTCTCGTTTCTACATTAATTCCACTCTTGACTGGGTGTAATGAAAGTTTAAACAAAAAACTTGATGAATACTTCCCGCTTAATCAAAAAAATGATGGTCAGGCAGTTATTGTATCTGGTGCTTTCCCTATCAATACTGAACCGAAAATTAGAGCCAGATATACCTCCGAAAAATGTACTGCATTACATTTAAATTCTGACTTTATACCCACAGGGCGAGATCCATGGCATACCAATGAAGAATGGGATATCCAATATAAAGATAACAATAAATTTGAAACCAGAATACCGCTTAATGGAGGAGGGTGGTGTGATTGGAAACTGACTAATATGTCTATCGGGCTTGTTTACACCCAGCATCCACTTGCAAACAAACAAACAAAATTTCTTGTAAGTGGAATTTTGTCAGTATATATAAACGATATGAATAAATCACGCTACTCGAGTGAAAAAGATATCGAAAATAAAATAGACTATGCGCCTGACTTTTATACAGAATATGAAGAGTATATAGGTGAATATTCTGAAATTGCATTTTTATCCCCTGCAAAATATTCAAAATATCGTCTATGGTTGCACGCAGGTAATGATGGATATGTTAATTACAACCCAAAACTGGATAGCTCTAAAATTAGAAAATCATTCGAAGATAAAGAAAATAAATGGATTGAATATCCGAATGGAGAAATTAAACATGAACAAAAGTAAACCGACTAAAGCCGTTATTTTATTAAACGATACCACCGATCACGGTGGAAAAGTCATTACTGCTGTGGGTGGCTATACTTATAAAGGTATTCCTGTTGCTGGAGAAACGGATTTAGTTGAATGCCCCAAATGTGAGGGTGTGTTTCCCATTGTTGAAGGCAGTGAACATTTAAAGAGTCATGGAAAAGCGATCGCCGTAGAGGGGATGCAAACCGCTTGTGGTGCCAAACTGATCGCCAGCCAAAAAGAGTTTCTCGCTTAATAAAACCATACTGACGCGCTGCGCTTGTCTTCTCCATGTTATCGGGCTAATGCATTAGCCGATAACATGGAGAGCTGAAAAAAACGGTCATGCTTCCAATGGTTAGATTGCTTAGAGAAAGTAGTATTCACGCTCAATAAACGTTCCTATCACTTTATCGTGCATTTCTTCGGATTTGGAATCGCCTATCGTTTTTCGATTCAGCCTTTTTATACGAATACGCAGGGTGAGATTGGTTCTTTCTATACGTTGGGTAAATTTCTTTCCCGTGAGGTGTTTTTCCTCAGGTAGGCAATCGTAAACCGCATAATCATCCGTACAGTAGAACTGAATGTTAAAAGGAGACAGGAGTGCCAGCAGTTTTTTCAGCGTGTTCCGGCTACGATCACCAAAAACATGTGCCACTACCCGATTCAGGTTGGGTTCCCAGGCATACCAGAGCCAACGCTGATTTCGCTTGTTATCGACAAATGACCACTGTTCGTCTATTTTACAGATAATCTGAATATCACCCCCTGCAAGCGGCAGCGTAGTTATGTTTCTGGGAGTGAGTTTTTTAGTGTGCGAATGACCGTGTTAATGCCGACCTTCAGGACGCGAGCGGTATCCCTGACACCGGCGTTATTCATGGCCATATCAATAATCTGGTCTTTCATGCCGGGCTGACAGGCTTGATAAGTATAAGTCAGTTGAAAGGTTTTACGGCAAGCATAACAGTGATAACGCGGATGCCCAGTGCGCCCTTTTCCATGCCCTTTAACCTCTTCAGTTTTGTGACAGTACCGACAAACCACATCAACTTTAGCCATATCTCATCCATAACAAAAAGTGGGGAGTTTATCATATTATCTCATCATTGGGAGCATGACCGAAAAGAGACTAAAGAATTTATTGAACAACAGACCAAAGTAGATAAATACAGAGAGCAAGAGATACGTTCATTTTTTGAGGGTGACGAAAATCCTACAGGTAAGCGAGGGACAGGTCTTCTTGACCATAGTAGCGCCTTATATGCTGAATATATTGATAAGAGATTACGAGAGCTGTGCACTCTTTCACCGGATAAAAAATTGCAAAGTAAGCAGGAAGATTTATCATTTCTTGAAAGTGAACCGCATTCGATTCGTGCAATATTTCAAAGAAAAAAAATCAGAGAATATTATTTCTTAAGAGAAATAGATAATCAATTGGCCACTACGTTGGAAGTAACCCGAAAAGATGAAAGAGGCTTTATTGCCTTACAACGTTATTCTAAATAAAGATAGGAATCGTAGAGAGTATGATAAAGTTGATGCCATTTATATTATTACCACTCACTTTGTGCCTAACAGGGTGTGATTTTTTATCTAATGCCATTTCGGACACTTGGCAAACTTATAAAGATAATTCTGAACCATTTTCACCTCCTGAAAACAATCAGTGGATCACAGTTGAAGGTGTTATTCCTCCGAATACTACTCCTATTTTGAAGAGAAGATATATTTCAAATAAATGTTTATCTACTCACAATACTGCTGGAGGAGCTATTTATCATACCCCTAGGCATCAAGGGGATGATGTTAATATTTCAGTAAACCCCACAACTGGTTATTTTAAGGAAAAAATACCTCTTCAAGGGGGTGGCTGGTGTCAATGGCACATCAATACTATTGTATTCATTATTATGTATACTGACGTTAATCATTTAATAAAAGATGCTGTGCCCTACACTGGAACAGGTATAACGATTTATATCAATGAATCAAAAAAACCTAAGGAGATGAAAAAATTCACAAATTATATTAATTATAATCCAATTATTTATCCTTTTCTCCGAAAGGATTATGATACGCCCAATCAAATAGGATTATATGGAGAATCAGGTGGAACAACTTCGTTCGGGTTAAGTTTGATTCCTGGAAGTGAATGGAAAATTACCTACATGCCCACTTTGGATGAAACTAAAATGCCCAAAATAATTGTTTCAGAAAACCCTCCGGGAATATATCCTCGAGGAAATGCAAGAGTTGAATACCCAGATGGAAAAATAGATTTAAACAGAGACTCCATTGATTATTGGAAAATAAATAATACATCCCAATGGGAATAGTTATAAGTATCTATTAAAACCCCCTCAACATCAGAACATTCCATGATTTATTTATAGTTTCTGATGTTGTGGTTGATATCAATCATTAATAACCAAATTTTTCATACATGAGGTTCAATATGGCAAACAAAGCCGTTATTTTATTAAATGACACTACCGATCACGGTGGAAAAGTCATTACTGCTGTGGGTGGCTATACTTATAAAGGTATTCCTGTTGCTGGAGAAACGGATTTAGTTGAATGCCCTAAATGTGAGGGTGTGTTTCCCATTGTTGAAGGCAGTGAAAATTTAAAGAGTCATGGAAAAGCGATCGCCGTAGAGGGAATGCAAACCGTTTGTGGTGCCAAACTGATCGCCAGCCAAAAAGAGTTTCTCGCTTAATAAAACCATACTGACGCGTTGCGCTTGTCTTCTCCATGTTATCGGGCTAATACATTAGCCGATAACATGGAGAGCTGAAAAAAACAGGTGGTGATGAGTCCGTCATGCTTTAACTTGGTTAACCAACGGCTGAAACTCTTCACATTACCCCATCGCGTTTAAATCATCATGTACAAGAGCAACGGTACAAGGCACTTTCAGGACTGTCGCCTCAAGTACATCAGGAGTGGCTGCTATGACGTGATTGATCTCATCCATAAACTCCAGCAATTCTGGCTCCAGATCAGTTAGGGCAACCCCTTGTTGCAGTTGTTTTTCAACCAATTCGCAAATGGCTTTCAGTTTAGGAACACCGTTATAGCAACAACTGCCGTGCAGTTGGTGGACATGATGCAGAAAGTGTTTGCGGATTGCTTCACCATCGGTGGTTAAAGCCTGTTTAATCATTCCCTTCATGTCGGGCAATGATTTTACCAGCATTTCCAGCATCTCCCGCGCCAATGATTCTTTGCCAGCGGTTTGCTTTAATGCCATCTCCCAGTCAATAGCGTGTGGTTTTTTCCGGGGGCAATATTGATTCAGCAATGCTTTCAGGCAGTTTTCATCCAAGGGCTTGGAAAGACAGTCAATAAACGGTGCATTCTTCGCCTCGTGGCAGGCAAAGGCTGTAACCGCCACAATCGGCGTCTCTTTATGCGGGGGCAATTGTCGGATCTGCTCAGAGGTTTGGATACCATCCATATCTGCCATCTGAATATCCATCAAAATCAGATCCAGCGAATGCTGTTTCGCTATTTCCAGCGCCTCCATGCCATTACTGCACAGAAAAGTATTTTCAACCAGTTCATGCAGCAGTGTACCGATCAATTTCAGGTTAGCGGAATTATCGTCTACTGCCATAACGGTCATGGGTAAACGCGATGATGCAGAACAGATTGGCCGATGTTCTGGCAATGACCCGAATGAATACGCCTCTTTTTCCAGCCAGATATCAAAGTAAAATACCGTTCCTTTAGCGACTTCACTGGTAAAGTCAATGTCTCCTTTCATTTCACTGACCAGTCGCTTAGTGATGCTTAATCCCAGTCCGGTTCCCCCATAATGGCGGGTAATGCTGGCATCTGCTTGATTGAAGGCCTGGAACAGAATCGGACGGTATTCGGGTTTGATACCGATACCTGTATCAGTCACGGTAAAATCGATCTGGACAAGATGGTGGTGGTGCTGGCGTAATTTGATATCCAGCGTGACAGAGCCTTTATCCGTGAATTTAATGGCATTACCAATCAGGTTAGTCAGTATTTGCTGTAAGCGAATAGGATCGCCAATCATCAAATTGGGTAACTTCTCATCAATATGGTGATGCAGGGGAAGATTTTTCGCGTTGGCAGCCGGTGTTAGCAGTTCGATAACTTCATTGACGGTATCCCTTAGCAGAAAAGGGACTTGATCCAATACCAGCTTATTGGATTCCAGACGTGAGAAATCCAGAATATCATTGATGATTTTCAGTAGGTTATTGGCTGATCTGTCAATGACATACAGATACTCCATCTGCTGTGGTGTAATGGGAGTTTTTAACATCTGGCGGGTAAAGCCAATGACGCCATTAAGCGGCGTGCGTAATTCGTGGGACATATTGGCCAGAAATTCCGTTTTGATCCTGACCGCCTCTTGGGCGCGTTTTTTAGCGATAGTCAGTTCAACATTCTGAATTTCTAACTGTTCCATCGTAATTTGCAGGTCGGAAGTGGCTTGATCGATATGAAGCTGCATCTCATCTTTGTATTTCGAGAGCGATTCTGCCACGGTGTTGATACCATTCTGGAGTGCGGATAACTCCCCGGGCATGGCGCCTGTCACGCGGCTGTTCAGTTGTCCCTGCCGGATACGATCAACGGCTTCAACCATGCAGTTCAGGGGCTGGGTGACTTTGCGCACCAGCACATGGGCAAACAGTGCTGTTCCTCCAAGGCACAAAATCAGCAGAACGATGGAGGTGGCAATCTCCTTGTATTGCTGGAGCTGGGCGGCGCGTAAGTCTAAATCAATCGCGATATAGCCAACCGGCAGCGCATCGCTGGTGGAAGTGTTCCAGGGGTTAGGGGAAGCGGTTTCTGAGATAATTGGCATCTTCAGGATGATACTGTTGCCGTATTCCGTTTTGGACAAGGTTGTGGGCATGGCTTCGTTGGCAGTTAGCCTCAAGCGATTGACATCATACTTGTCATTCGAAATATCGAATAACTTGTTATGCTTATCAAAGATCGCAATTGCCCTGACAATTTCAGAGTTTCGGCGGTGCAGGCTGTTTATCAGTGCGTCAACTTGCTGGCAATTGTCCAGATTAATGCCAACCTCGCTGGCGATGGATAAGGGTTCAATAATGCTGATCCCACTGCGGACTATCAGGCTCTTTAACTCGTAATAGCGGTATGAGATAAATGATATACTCACAAGCGTTCCGACCAGTAAAACAGGAACCAATATCAGGCTCATCATACGGGTGCGTAGGCTATATTTGGTCATAAGCGTCCATTGTGGGAAAATCAGAACTCAATTTTTCAACGTCAGTCAGAATCATGGTGCAATTTTACTCCCCAAATCGTCGTTCCGTAAACCGGGGCATTATTTCCGTTACCGCAGATAACCTTGATGCACAAGGGCAAGGCATTGCTCGTCATCAGGGAAAAACTATTTTTATTGCAGGATTATTGCCGGGTGAGCAGGCACAAATCCAACTGACAGAAGAAAAACGGCAATTTGCTAAAGCTAAGGTCGTGAAAAGGCTCTCAGATAGCCCACAGCGCGTAGCACCTCACTGCCCACATTTTAAAGTGTGCGGCGGGTGCCAACAACAGCACGTTGCCACTGAGCTGCAAGTTAAAACTAAAGCCAGTGTACTGGAACACCTGATCCAACGGGAAACCGGAATTAGCATCAGTGCCGAACCCATCATTCGCAGCCCGGAATATGGCTACCGGCGCAGGGCCAGGCTCGGCCTGCAATATCACGCCAAACAACAGACATTGTTGATGGGATTTCGCCAGCGTCAGACCAACGATTTGGTGAATATTAAACGCTGTCCTGTTATGCGTCCTGAATTAGAACAATTATTGCAGCCGCTGTACCAGTGCCTGAATAGCCTGTATGCAGTAAAACGCTTAGGGCATGTGGAATTGGTTCTGGCTGAGAGTGGGCCACTCGTCGTGTTGCGCCATCTTGATCCACTTAAGCAGGAAGATCAGGAAACACTGCGCATTTTTTCGGTGCAGTACAATGTCGCTATTTATCTGCTTGGTGATGAAAAATCCCTTGAACCCTTGATGGAAGGGCAAACCGCACCGTGGTATCAGGTGAATGGATTGAAATTGGTGTTCAGCCCGCAAGATTTTATTCAGGTGAATGATGCCGTTAACCAACAAATGGTTGCACAGGCGTTGGCGTGGCTGGATTTACAATCAACAGACAGGGTATTGGATCTGTTTTGTGGCATGGGAAATTTTACCCTGCCGATCGCCACGAAAGTACAGGCAACCGTGGGTGTGGAAGGGGTTGCTGAACTGGTGGTGAGCGGGCAATATAACGCCCGGCTCAATAAACTTAATAACGTCGATTTTTTTCATGAAAATCTGGAATCGGATATTCACCAACAGCCCTGGGCCGCACAAGGGTTCAATAAAGTGCTGTTGGACCCCGCCCGCGCTGGTGCGGCGGGTGTTATGGCACATATTGTAAAATTGGTCCCTGAAAAAGTGGTTTACGTTTCCTGTAACCCCACAACACTCGCGCGGGATAGCAAGGTCTTGTTGGAGGCGGGTTATCATCTTGTCAGTGTGCGGATGCTGGATATGTTTCCACACACCGGCCATCTAGAGTCTATGGCGCTGTTCAGCAGTGAGCCAATGGATATCGAGTAGGGAGAAATTATGGTTGCGGTAAGAAGTGCGCATCTCACACCGGCAGGTGAATTTGCGGTCAATAAGTGGATCGCGAGTTTAAACATTACTAACCCACAATCCAGTGAAAAGTTGGTTGAAACCTGGCGATATTGTCACGAAAAAGTCCAGGGTCACCCTAATGCGGAGCTGTTGCTATGGCGCGGTGTGGAAATGGTGGAGATCCTGTCCACATTGAGCATGGATAATGACAGTATGCGTGCTGCGCTGCTTTTTCCCATCCTTAATGCCGGACTACTCGATAGCGAAACCGTGACAGAAACATTTGGCAAGGCCATCACGAATCTGGTGCATGGTGTATTGGACATGGATGCCATTCGCCAACTGAAAGCCACTCATACCGATGCGACTTGCTCGGTACAGGTCGATAATGTTCGCCGGATGCTGCTGGCGATGGTGGAAGATTTTCGTTGTGTGATTATCAAGCTGGCGGAACGCATTGCCCATTTGCGGGAAGTGAAAGAGGCCAGTGAAGATGAGCGGGTGCTGGCTGCCAAAGAGTGTTCCAATATCTATGCTCCGCTTGCCAACCGGCTGGGAATTGGGCAGCTCAAATGGGAGCTGGAAGATTTCTGTTTCCGCTACTTGCATCCCGATGAATATAAGAAAATTGCTAAGTTACTGCATGAGCGCCGAATTGATCGTGAACAGTATATCGAGAAATTTGTAACGACTTTGCGTAAATATATGCTGAAAGAGGGCGTCCGGGCTGAAATATACGGGCGTCCGAAGCACATTTACAGCATTTGGCGCAAAATGCAGAAAAAATCCCTCGCCTTTGATGAACTATTTGACGTGCGCGCTGTGCGGATTGTTGTCGAGCGTTTGCAGGATTGCTACGGAGCGCTGGGAATAGTGCACACTCACTATCGTCACTTGCCGGATGAATTCGACGATTACGTTGCCAACCCGAAACCGAATGGTTATCAATCGATTCATACCGTCGTCTTGGGACCGAATGGCAAAACGCTTGAGATCCAGATCCGTACTCGTCAGATGCATGATGATGCAGAGCTTGGCGTCGCGGCGCATTGGAAATACAAAGAAGGCACTGCGATTGGTGGTAAATCCGATAGTTATGAAAGCCGTATTGCCTGGCTGCGGAAACTGATCGCATGGCAGGAAGAGATGGCGGATAGCGGCGAAATGCTGGATGAAGTGCGCAGTCAGGTGTTTGACGATCGCGTTTATGTCTTTACGCCAAAAGGAGATGTGATTGATTTGCCAATCGGCTCCACGCCGTTGGATTTTGCTTATCACATTCACAGTGATGTCGGCCATCGCTGCATTGGGGCAAAAATTGGTGGACGTATCGTACCATTCAGCTATCAGCTTCAGATGGGCGATCAGATTGAAATCATTACCCAGAAACAACCAAATCCAAGCCGTGACTGGTTAAACCCTAACCTTGGCTATGTGACGACCAGCCGTGGACGCGCCAAAATCCACAATTGGTTCCGTAAGCAAGATCGTGACAAAAACATCATTGCCGGCCGCCAGATGCTGGACAATGAACTGGCCCATCTGGGGATCACGGTCAAGGAAGCAGAGAAAGAGCTGATTGCCCGTTATAATGTCCACACGTTGGAAGAAGTGTTGGCGGGCATTGGCGTTGGTGATATCCGCATTCACCAGTTAGTGAATTTCCTGCAAAGCAAATTCAATAAAATTACGGCGGAAGAAGAAGATCGCGAAGCGCTTCGCAATCTGGAGAACAAAACCTATACGCCCCGTAATACCAGCAAAAATAATGGCCGTATTGTCGTGGAAGGGGTAGGCAACTTAATGCATCACATTGCCCGTTGTTGCCAGCCTATCCCCGGTGATGAAATTATTGGATTTATTACACGCGGGCGAGGGATCTCCATCCACCGTGCTGATTGTGATCAGTTGGCGGAACTCGAAGCCAGTTCACCGGAAAGGATAGTCGATGCCGTGTGGGGGGAGAGTTATTCCAGCGGCTATTCACTGGTGGTACGCGTTGTTGCCAATGACCGCAGTGGATTATTGCGTGACATCACGACCATCCTCGCCAATGAGAAAATCAATGTGTTGGGCGTCAGCAGCCGTAGTGATGTTAAGCAACAGCTTGCCACCATTGATATGAACATTGAAATTTATAACTTGCAAGTGCTTGGGCGGGTATTGGCGAAGCTCAATCAGTTGTCTGATGTGATTGAAGCCAGACGCTTGCACGGTCATTGATTAAGACATGGATTAAGATGAAACCGAACGCTATTGAACGACTGAAGGGAATAATGGCGCAGTTGCGCCATCCTCAGGATGGCTGTCCTTGGGACAAAGTACAAACCTCTGCCACGATTGCCCCTTATACTCTGGAAGAAACCTATGAAGTGCTTGATGCGATTGAGCGCAATGATGTCAGCGCCCTAAAAGAAGAGCTGGGGGATCTGCTGTTTCATATCGTATTTTATGCCCAGATGGCGCAGGAACAGCAACAGTTCGAGTTTGACGATATCTGTGAGGCGGTGTGTGACAAACTGGAGCGCCGCCATCCCCATATCTTCAATCAACAAGCAGGTATCAGCGGCGAAGAGGCGATAGGCAGTTGGGAACAACGCAAAGCCGCAGAACGGGCTGAAAAAGATCAGCATTCGGTGCTGGATGATATTCCCGCCAGTCTGCCGGCCTTGATGAAGGCTTATAAGATCCAGAAACGTTGCGCTTCGGTCGGGTTTGATTGGGATACTCTTGGTCCCGTGCTGGACAAAGTTTATGAAGAAATTGATGAAGTCATGGACGAAGCGAAGCAGGCGGTGGTTGATAAAGAGCGATTGGAAGAAGAGTTGGGAGATTTACTGTTTTCGGTGGTTAATTTATCCCGTCATTTGGGGCATAAGCCGGAGATTGCACTACAAAAAGCCTGCCGGAAATTCGAAAACCGTTTCCGTCATGTCGAAAAATTGATCCTCGACAAAGGATTGTCACTGGAAACGGCTACATTAGATGAAATGGAAGCGATGTGGCAGCGAGTGAAAAGTCAGAAGATATAGCAATCACAAAAAAGGTGGAAATAGCGAAAAGGATGTCGCTTAAACAACTGAATAACCTGAGTCGGATGAAAAAATTTTACACCAATAACTTAATGAATTTAAAGAGAAAAAAGGGTGTTTTTTTCGCCGTGCTACTGTTTATGTGGCACCTTACCCCGTTTAGATGGTTTGTAGCGAAATTAAGGTTAGGGTATACTGCTTTCCCGTCCTGTTATATTCATCATCCTTTTAAACCTAAACTTTCAGGTTCAGCATGAAAACTAATTATATTTTTGTGACCGGCGGGGTCGTATCCTCTCTGGGTAAAGGCATTGCCGCAGCCTCTTTGGCGGCTATACTCGAAGCCCGTGGACTCAATGTCACCATTATGAAACTGGACCCGTATATCAACGTCGATCCAGGCACAATGAGTCCAACCCAACACGGGGAAGTTTTCGTTACCGAAGACGGCGCTGAAACTGATCTTGATTTAGGTCATTACGAACGTTTCATCCGAACCAAAATGACACGCCGCAATAACTTCACAACAGGCCGTGTCTATTCTGAAGTGCTGCGCAAAGAACGCCGTGGCGATTATTTGGGGGCAACCATTCAGGTTATTCCTCACATCACCAATGAAATCAAAGACCGTATCATCCGTGGCGCAGAAGGCCATGATGTTGTGTTGGTGGAAATCGGTGGTACTGTCGGTGATATCGAATCCTTGCCATTCCTTGAAGCTATTCGTCAGATGGCGGTGGAAGTCGGTCGTGAAAACACGCTGTTCATGCACCTGACGCTGGTGCCTTATATGGCCGCAGCGGGCGAGGTGAAAACGAAGCCGACCCAGCATTCCGTGAAAGAATTACTGTCGATTGGTATCCAACCGGACGTATTAATCTGCCGTTCAGACCGCGTTATTCCGGCCAATGAGCGTGCAAAAATTGCGCTGTTCTGTAACGTTCCAGAGAAAGCGGTTATCTCTTTAAAAGATGTTGATTCCATTTATAAAATTCCAGCCCTCTTGAAATCTCAGGGCTTAGATGATTATATTTGTAAACGATTCAGCCTCGAATGCCAGGAAGCGGATCTGTCCGAATGGGAACAGGTCATTTATGAAGAAGCCAACCCATCGGGTGAAGTGACCATTGGGATGGTGGGCAAATACGTTGAACTGCCAGATGCGTATAAATCAGTGATTGAAGCGCTGAAACATGGCGGACTGAAAAATCGCCTGACAGTCAACATCAAGCTGATCGATTCACAGGATGTTGAAACGCGCGGTGTTGGCGTATTGAAAGGTCTGGATGCGATTTTGGTTCCCGGTGGCTTTGGTGGCCGTGGTATCGAAGGTAAGATCATGACCGCACGTTATGCCCGTGAAAACAAAATCCCCTATCTGGGCATTTGTTTGGGTATGCAAGTGGCTCTGATTGAATTCGCTCGCAATGTTGCGGGAATGGCAGGGGCTAACTCTACTGAATTCGATCCTGAATGTAAGTTACCGGTTGTTGCTCTGATCACCGAATGGCGTGATGAGAACGGCAACGTAGAAGTACGTAGCGAAGAGAGCGATCTCGGCGGGACGATGCGCGTTGGTGGCCAATTGTGCCGTCTGACTGAAAACAGTCTGGTACATAAACTTTATGGTCAGAATGACATTGTTGAACGTCATCGCCATCGTTATGAAGTGAATAATTTGCTGTTGAAACGCATTGAAGATGCAGGTTTGCGCATTGCTGGCCATTCAATCGACAACAAACTGGTGGAAATCATCGAGAACCCAGCGCATCCGTGGTTCGTGGCGTGTCAGTTCCATCCGGAATTCACTTCAACGCCCCGCGATGGTCATCCGCTATTTGCCGGCTTTGTCGAAGCTGCCGGCAAATATCAGAAAGGCCAGTTGAAATAAGATATGGGGCAATGGATTGAAATTAAGCTAATTTGCTTTTAAGGGCATCACTATTTAAGGAAATAGTTTTATTTTTAATCCGTTGCCCGTAATTTAACTTGTACTGAGGAAAACCTAATGTCCAAAATCGTTAAAGTGCTTGGCCGTGAAATCATCGACTCCCGTGGTAACCCAACGGTAGAAGCAGAAGTACACCTGGAAGGGGGCTTTGTTGGTCTGGCTGCTGCGCCATCAGGTGCATCAACCGGTTCCCGCGAAGCGCTGGAGCTGCGTGATGGCGATAAATCTCGTTTCATGGGGAAAGGTGTACTAAAAGCCGTTTCTGCGGTTAACGGCCCAATTGCACAGGCTCTGGTTGGTCAGGATGCGAAAGATCAGGTTAACATCGACAAGATCATGATCGAGCTGGATGGTACTGAAAACAAATCTAACTTCGGTGCTAACGCGATTTTGGCTGTTTCTCTTGCGAACTCCAAAGCCGCAGCCGCAGCGAAAGGTATGCCTCTCTATGAGCACATCGCTGAGTTGAACGGCACTCCGGGGAAATTCTCCATGCCTCTGCCAATGATGAATATCATCAACGGTGGTGAGCACGCAGATAATAACGTCGATATTCAAGAATTCATGATCCAGCCGATTGGCGCAAGCACACTGAAAGAAGCTGTACGTATGGGTTCCGAAGTATTCCACAATCTGGCAAAAGTGCTGAAAGCTAAAGGCATGAACACTGCGGTGGGTGATGAAGGTGGCTATGCGCCAAACCTGGAATCTAACGCCGCAGCGCTGGCGGCAATCAAAGAAGCGATTGAGAAAGCGGGTTACGTACTGGGTAAAGATATTACGCTGGCGATGGACTGTGCAGCTTCTGAATTCTATAACGAAGAAACGGGTAACTATGAACTGAAAGGCGAAGGCAAGACTTTTACCTCTCAGGAATTCACCCATTATCTGGAAGGATTGACCAAAGAGTACCCAATTGTTTCCATCGAAGATGGCCTGAACGAATCTGATTGGGAAGGTTTTGCTTACCAGACTAAAGTGTTGGGTGACAAAATCCAGTTGGTTGGTGACGATCTGTTCGTAACTAACACCAAGATCCTGAAAGAAGGTATCGAAAAAGGTATTGCAAACTCCATCCTGATCAAGTTTAACCAGATCGGTTCGTTGACTGAAACTCTGGCTGCCATCAAGATGGCAAAAGAGGCAGGTTACACGGCGGTCATTTCTCATCGTTCCGGTGAAACTGAAGATGCAACTATTGCTGATCTGGCGGTGGGTACTGCTGCGGGTCAAATCAAAACGGGTTCTATGAGCCGTTCTGACCGTGTTGCTAAATACAACCAGTTGATCCGTATCGAAGAAGCACTGGGTAATCGTGCTCCTTTCAACGGTCTGAAAGAAGTGAAAGGCCAGGCATAATTGTCGGTTTTTTCCTTTAAAAAATAAAAATTATTTATGTTTTGGCGGAAGGGAGTCGTCTCTTTCGCCTTCTTATTGAAAGAAAATTTTATTTTTTATGCCGGTACTTATCTTAAGTGCAGGATGAAAGTGTGATATAACAACAGAAATTCAGTTCTTTTTTTGAACAATAATGCAGTGGACAGACAAATCCCGCGTAGCAGATCCCAAAATTATACAACTCGTATTTTATTCCTTGTTAATACTCCTTATTATTTCATTTGTAATGTAATTCTTTAACATTTGTGACAATGATTCATCAATTATTCTTTTTACATTACAGAGTTATGTTTCATTGTTTTATGGAGTCTTCATGGACGCTTCTGAATCTTTAACCCCAGCGATTGGGCCTACACCCTCAAATAAAAGAGGCTTAATTATTCTCGCGCTGGACATCATTTTGCTTGTGATATTGCTTAAGTTTTTGCCCTATGGGGAAAAAGCAAATACGGGCTTGGCATTAATGGTATTTGTTGGCGTGTTATGGTTAACGGAAGCCATTCATGTCACCATTACTGCGCTGTGTATTCCTATTCTGGCGGTCGGCATGGGATTGATGAATACCGGCGATGCACTGAAATCTTTTGCCAACCCGATAATCTTTTTGTTCTTCGGTGGCTTTGCACTGGCAACAGCGCTACATATCCAAGGCTTGGACAGATTAATCGCTAATCGTCTGTTGATGATTGCCCGTGGGCGTTTATCTGTGGCGGTATTGCTGATATTTGGTATTACTGCCCTGCTTTCTATGTGGATAAGCAACACGGCAACTGCTGCCATGATGTTACCACTGATCCTCGGTATTCTGGCGAATCTGGATGTACGTACTGAGCGCAATACCTTTGTTTTTGTGCTGCTTGGTGTTGCCTATAGCGCCAGCATCGGTGGCTTGGGGACATTGGTAGGTAGCCCACCCAATGCTATCGCTGCCGCACAATTAGGTATGGATTTCTTTACATGGATGAAATACGGCGTACCAATGGTCATTGTTCTCATGCCAGTCATGGTTGGGGTGATGTACCTCATGTTACGCCCAAATTTGAACCACAAATTTGATCTGGAATTGGAGCACCTGGAATGGAATGGTAAGCGTGTTATTGCCATGGGCATTTTCCTGCTAACCGTAGTGTGCTGGATTTTCAGTTCATTGATTAGTGATGCACTCGGCGGTGTCAAAGATCTGGATACGATTATTGCAGTGAGTGCCGCTATCCTGATTGGTATCACTGGGGTATCAACATGGTCGCAGATTCAAAATAACACTGAATGGGGCGTATTGATGCTGTTCGGTGGTGGTCTGACGTTGAGTGCCGTTTTGAAAAATTCCGGTGCCAGTGAAGTTATGGCAAATGGGATGGCGGAGGCTTTCGGTGCCAGCCCTTGGTTTGTGATCATCATTGCGATTGCTACGTTTATTATCTTCCTGACAGAATTTACCAGTAATACTGCAAGCGCCGCGCTACTTGTACCTATTTTTGCCACAGTTGCAGAAGCGCTGGGAATGCCGATTATGGTTTTGACCATGATAATTGGTATCGGGGCATCCTGTGCATTTATGCTACCTGTTGCAACACCCCCTAACGCGATTGTTTATGGCACCGGCTATATCAAACAAGTTGAAATGGTCAGAGTAGGCATAGTGCTGAATTTGGTATGTATTGCCATTATTTCTGCGATTGCCTGGTTTTTCTGGTTGTAATTCCTTCTGACTCTTAATGTTTAAATAAGCCATGCTCAAAATCGCCACCCTTGCAGGTGGCGATTGTGTTACTCTTCTTTGGTGCTGATATAGATATTTTTCACTTCTGTATAAGCATCCAGCATCATCTTGTGGGTTTCACGCCCAAGTCCTGATTTCTTATAACCACCGAAAGGAGTGTGAGCGGGCAATTCATGATAGGTGTTGATCCACATACGGCCTGTTTTTATTGCTTTGGCGATGTGCAGGGCACGGTTAATATCCTGCGTCCATACGGCACCTGCCAGGCCATAGTCGGAATCATTGGCCATTTCGATAACGTTTTCTTCGTTACTGAACGGAATGACGCATAGTACAGGCCCGAAAATTTCTTCTTGCGCCACCCGCATCTTATTGGTGACATTGGTCAGGATCGTCGGCTGGATAAAGAAGCCATCATCATATCCTGCCCCGGTTATGCGTTTTCCGCCAGTCAAAACGGTTGCACCTTCCTGTTTTGCGAGGTCGATGTAACCTAAAATAGTGTGCATCTGTTCTTCACTGACCTGGCAGCCCATTTCTGTTTCTGCCAGCATCGGGTCGCCCACTTTGATTGATTCAAACACTGTTTTCAGTGAATTGAGGAATTCATCATGAATATCTTTATGCAGGAACAGACGGGCACCGGATTCACAGGCTTGCCCTTGGTTCAGCAAAATTGCATTGGCTGCATATTTGATGGCCTTTTTCATGTTGGCATCAGGGAAGACGATATTAGCCGATTTACCTCCCAATTCCAGCGTGGCCGGAATAAGCCTTTTCGCCGCAGCTGCGGCAACGTTGTAACCGACTTCTGTTGATCCAGTAAAGGCGACTTTGTTAATGCCGTCATGATCGAGGATTGCCTGGCCTACCACTGAGCCACGCCCTGTAACAATATTGACAACACCCGCTGGTAAAACTTGATTCATGATACGCCCCAATTCAAGCAGCGTGATTGGAGTCAGGCTGGCAGGATTGATAACAATAGTATTACCGGCAGCAAGGGCAGGCGCGAGTTTCCAGGCAGCCATTAATAGCGGGAAATTCCACGGAATAATTTGCCCGACTACGCCAATGGGTTCTCTGATGACTAAGCTCAGTGTGTCATTATCGATGACATCAGTTGTATCAGAATGAGCACGGATAACGCCGGCAAAGTAGCGGAAATGATCAACAGAAAAAGGAATATCGAAATGACGACATAGCGCCTGGGTTTTACCCCCATCCAATGTTTCAAGGACAATAAAACGTTCGGCTTCGGCTTCCAGCAAGTCGGCAATTTTCAGTAATAAAGATTGCCTCTCCGTTGCGGATGTTTTGCTCCATGCTGGCAGCGCTTTTTGGGCAGCCTTGACGGCAAGTTCAACATCTTCGGCATTTCCTGCTGCATATTCTGTCAACAATTCACCGGTTGCAGGGTTGTAGCTTTGTATCGTATTTTTTGAAACGCTATCACGCCACTCACCATTAATCAGCATCTTATAAGATGTACAAGGCAACAATGTTTTTTCGATATCATGTAGTTTTTTCATTATATTCTCCGGGTACTTTGGTTTGAGGTATGTTAGAATATATATTCTCAACTTATTATCAGACTAATTCTTAATTTTGAGCAAAGCTGAACTGAAATATAAAAGAGCTATATCAATAAATATAAACCTTGATAGTTAAATGCGAGACATATAAAAACCGCATAGAATGTGATTTTCTAGAGGAATATATTTTTTGAGAGTAATAACGGTATGTTATATCTTCTCGTTTTATTATAACGTTAGATTGAAGTTTATCGAGTATATATGGGGAGTAATAGGAATAACGCGGACAGAAAACGTTTTATGGGTAATGAATATTAAACATGGTTTATCCTTTTATAGGAAGTGATATCAGGAATAGCAGATTGATATTTCAATATTTCAGCAAATGAATTCGATATGTATATTGATTATTTTTAATTACATAAAGTAATCAATAATAAAGTTATAAATATTCCTAATTTGATAATAAAAATTTTTCTTAAAACGATTTATATGTTCACATTCTTGCTATGATTACTTTAATCGGTAATCGCGGGGTTGATCATGAGAAAATTGTTAACGATTTGTTTATTAGGATTTGCATTGACTGGGTGTGATAATCAACTCAAAATTGATGGAACAAATGACATTGCTGTAAAAACATCCATTGAGAAAATCAGAGATACTTTACCAGAAGATAAAAGATTACAATTTGATGACTCATTAAATGTTGTCATGATCAATAATATCGACTTTGATGATCTGTTCAAGGATAACAAGAATGGAAATATCAAACATGCAGATATACAAAAATTGGAACAGAAATTTTTTCAATCCCTTCATGGGAAAACAGCCGATCAAGTTATTGATGATGCAGAGAAAATTAAAGCGGCCAGCATGCACAAAAAATGAGTATATATCTTATTAAGTTGCCTCCAACAGAACAACGACAATTAAGTGAATGCCTTACTGCACACAGAATGTACGGGTAACGCTAACGGATTTTATTACGGCTGAATACCGTACTTTTGATCATAAAAAAACCCGCAGTATTTGCGGGCTTC
Organism: Xenorhabdus sp. SGI240; assembly: GCF_040081915.1. Classification (NCBI taxonomy): domain Bacteria; kingdom Pseudomonadati; phylum Pseudomonadota; class Gammaproteobacteria; order Enterobacterales; family Morganellaceae; genus Xenorhabdus; species Xenorhabdus sp. SGI240. The sequence continues at coordinate 141,837 of NZ_JBEBMB010000004.1, read as the reverse complement.
ATAGGTTAGCAAAGCCTTTATTTCAATCCTGCCGCAGAGCGCAGAATTTCAGCTTTATCTGTTGCTTCCCACGGGAATTGTTCACGACCGAAATGACCGTAAGCTGCAGTATCGCGATAAATGGGGTGTAACAGATTCAGCATCTTGATCAGGCCATAAGGACGCAGATCAAAAAATTCACGGACTAGTTGAATCAGTGTGGAAGTTGGGACTTTCTCCGTACCGAACGTTTCCACCATGATAGATGTTGGCTCTGCAACACCGATGGCATAAGAAACCTGGATTTCACAGCGATCAGCCAGACCTGCCGCAACGATGTTTTTGGCAACGTAACGCGCGGCATAGGCTGCCGAACGGTCAACTTTGGAGGGATCTTTACCAGAAAATGCGCCACCACCGTGACGAGCCATACCACCATAGGTATCAACAATGATCTTACGGCCAGTCAGACCACAGTCACCCATTGGCCCTCCGATGACAAAACGACCTGTTGGGTTGATGAAATATTTGGTCATCGGGGTAAGCCATTCAGCAGGTAATACCGGTTTGATGATCTCATCCATCACGGCTTCATGCAGTGCTTTTTGAGCAATATCTTCGCTGTGTTGGGTTGAAAGGACAACAGCATCAATACCAACAATCTTGTTGTTTTCGTACTGGAAAGTGACCTGACTTTTTGCATCAGGGCGCAACCACGGCAGGGTGCCGTTTTTACGAACTTCGGCCTGACGCTCAACCAAACGGTGTGCATAAGTGATAGGTGCTGGCATGAGAACATCAGTTTCATTGGTCGCATAACCAAACATCAAGCCCTGATCTCCTGCACCTTGTTCCAGAGGATCTGTACGGTCAACACCCTGGTTGATATCTGGAGATTGTTTACCAATGGCGCTGATAACTGCACATGAGTTGGCATCAAACCCCATATCTGAGCTGGTATAGCCGATTTCACGTACTGTACTGCGAGTAATTTCCTCTATATCAACCCAAGCGCTGGTCGTGATTTCACCACCAACCATGACCATGCCTGTTTTAACATAAGTTTCGCAGGCCACGCGAGCTTTAGGATCCTGTTTTAAAATTGCATCAAGGACGGCATCGGAAATCTGATCGGCAATTTTGTCTGGATGTCCTTCTGAGACAGACTCAGAAGTAAAAAGATGTGTAGTCATTATATTTTATTACCTTAAATATAATCTTGGATTAATGGCGGATGTTTTACCGTCTAGACGGCTATTTTAAGTCACTCTTGCTAAGGTTACCAGTTTTTTTAATTCTAATTATCTTCCATTGTGTGACATTTTTGCTTCACCATCTAAAAAGTATGAGGGATGTTCGGCCTTATTTAGGTAAATTGCATTTTGCAATTTTGCTGGATTACAGGTATAAACTGCGCGCGTAGCATAAGTCATTTTTTTGTACTTGAAGTTACGGGCGCTTGCAGGAAATGTACACATGTCCTGCTTCTCAATTGAGAAACGGCTTGCGGTGGGTAAGCCATGTGGGGGTGAATGGGGTTATGAACCATTATCTGTTGATTATTAACGGCCAACAGCCACATTATGCCATTGATGTATCCACATCTTGTTCCTTCCTTTTCAATATGCAGTCATTTCGATGTTACCCGCAGCATAGTTACTTGCAGTATATAAGCAGCAGGTAATATTGAGTTGGTATCATTATGAGTCACAGTAAATATATTGTTTAGTCCTCTCTAAACGTTCCTATAATCTAAGAGCATGCTGTTCCCTGACATTTTTTAATGCGCAAGATACGCACTATAAAATAGTGTCTTGGGTTATTGACCTTACAGGCGAAGGCAAATCTCGACTCCATGAAGGAGACTGCCATGAATGATAATATCGCTCGCAAAATGCGACAGACCTATAACATCGCATACTGGGGCGGCGGCTATTACTATGTCAATGATCTGGGTAATGTCAGTGTTTTCCCAAACCCTGACTTACCGGGAGCTAAAATTGAACTCGTCACTCTGGTGAAGAAAGTTCAGGAAGAAAAAGAACAATTGCGGTTGCCGGCATTGTTTTGTTTTCCCCAGATTTTGCAACATCGCTTGCGTTCGATTAATGCCGCGTTTAAACGTGCACGTGAATCTTATGGGTATAAAGGAGATTACTTCCTTGTTTATCCAATTAAGGTCAATCAACATCGCCGTGTCATTGAGACATTGGCAAATGCTGATGAACCGATTGGATTGGAGGCAGGCTCCAAAGCGGAATTAATGGCCGTGTTGGCTCATGCAGGCATGACAGGTACTGTGATTGTTTGTAATGGTTATAAGGATCGCGAATACGTCCGTCTGGCATTGATCGGTGAAAAACTGGGACACAAGGTGTATCTGGTTATCGAGAAGATGTCTGAAATTGAGATGGTACTGGAAGAAGCCAAGCGCCTGAATGTGATCCCGCGTTTGGGCGTTCGGGCCCGTTTGGCATCCCAGGGGTCTGGTAAATGGCAGGCCAGTGGCGGTGAAAAATCGAAGTTTGGATTGGCTGCCGCGCAGGTATTGCAATTAGTTGAAAGGTTGCGTTCAGCTGGGCGGTTGGATAGTTTGCAATTGCTGCATTTCCACTTGGGTTCCCAATTGGCAAATATCCGTGATGTGGCAACGGGGGTGCGTGAATCTGCCCGTTTTTATGTCGAATTGTCTAAACTGGGTGTCAAGATCCAGTGCTTTGATGTTGGTGGTGGTCTAGGTGTCGATTATGAAGGAACACGCTCCCAGTCTGAGTGCTCGGTTAATTACGGTTTGAATGAATATGCGAATAACGTTATTTGGGGCATTGGGGATGCATGTGAAGAACATGGCCTGCCTCACCCAACTGTGATTACGGAATCCGGCCGGGCATTGACCGCCCATCATACCGTTTTGGTCTCCAATGTTATTGGGGTAGAGCACAATGAATTTACTCAAACTACGCCGCCGGCAGAAGGTGCGACGCGCCCTCTGACCAGTTTGTGGGAAACCTGGCTGGAGATGCAATCTGACAGTAGCCGCCGTTCCCTGCGTGAATCGCTGCATGACAGCCAGTTTGATCTGCATGATGTCCATACCCAGTATGCTCACGGTATGTTGGATCTGTCAGAACGTGCGTGGGCGGAAGAACTGTATTTAAATATCTGTCGCCACATTCAGCAAGACCTTGACCCAAGCAACCGTGCCCATCGTCCGATTATTGATGAATTACAGGAACGCATGGCAGATAAATTCTACGTGAATTTCTCGCTGTTCCAGTCAATGCCGGATGCGTGGGGGATTGATCAACTTTTCCCTGTTTTGCCAATTGAAGGTCTGGATAAACCGCTGGATCGTCGTGCTGTTTTGTTGGATATCACCTGCGATTCTGACGGTACAATTGATCACTATGTTGATGGTGATGGTGTGGCGACAACGATGCCAATGCCAGCTTATGATCCAGAAAACCCGCCACTGATTGGTTTCTTTATGGTTGGAGCTTATCAGGAAATTTTGGGTAACATGCATAACTTGTTTGGTGATACGGCTGCCATTGATGTTTATGTTGCAGAAAATGGCGTAGTGACTTATAAGCAGAGCGAGGAAGGTGATTCTGTCGCCAATATGCTTCAATATGTCAAACTGGATCCGCAGGTATTATTGACCCGTTTCCGTGATCAAGTGAAATCGACTGATCTGGATGACAATTTGCAGGAACAATTCTTGCAAGAGTTTGAAAGTGGCCTGTATGGCTACACCTATTTGGAAGATGAGTAATCCTGATTAGCCATTAATCTGTATCAATAGTCATTCCTGATCATGTGTTTTGTATAATAACTCGATAAACTTCAGGTTGCCATCCGCAAAACGCCGCGAGGCCTTATATTTCCCCGTTGTGCGGGGAAATATAACACGCATCTGAAGTTGGATGGGTATAGTGTAAATAAGCCCTTGTGTTACTTGTTACTGCCAATTATTGGAGATTGGTAATAAGCCAGTATGGGACTTTTGAGGATATATCATGAGTATTAGCTCCTTAGGAAACCAAATTGATAACTCTTTGGTTTCAAATGCCTTTGGCTTCCTGCGTTTTCCGTTGAACTTTCAACCCTATTCCAGTGATGCGGAATGGGTGATTACCGGGATTCCTTTTGATATGGCAACATCGGGACGCGCGGGTAGCCGCCACGGGCCGGCTGCCATCCGTCAGGTATCGACTAATCTGGCATGGGAAAGCAGCCGTTGGCCGTGGAACTTCAGCTTACGCAAGCACCTGAATGTGGTGGATTGCGGGGATCTGGTATTTAGCTTCGGTGATGCCCAGGATATGAGTGATAAGTTGCAGGCACATGCTGAAAAAGTGCTGGCATCGGGTAAGCATATGCTGTCATTTGGTGGTGATCACTTTATCACTTTGCCACTGTTACGTGCCCATGCAAAACACTTTGGCAAAATGGCGCTGATCCATTTTGATGCGCATACAGATACTTATCCAAATGGCAGTCAATTTGATCATGGTACGATGTTTTACCATGCGCCAAATGAAGGGCTGATAGATCCTCACCATTCAGTACAAATAGGTATTCGTACTGAACATGATACGGATAATGGTTTTACTGTACTGGATGCTGGTCAGGTTAATGATCGCAGTGTTGATGATCTTGCTGGGCAGATTAAAACGGTGGTTGGTGACTTGCCGATTTATCTGACGTTCGATATTGATTGTCTTGATCCGGCATTTGCGCCAGGTACAGGAACGCCGGTGATTGGTGGATTGACGTCAGATCGCGCATTGAAAATAGTGCGTGCCTTACAACCATTGAATATTGTTGGAATGGATGTAGTGGAAGTGGCACCGGCTTATGACCAATCTGAAATTACGGCATTGGCGGCCGCCACAATTGGGCTGGAGTTGCTGTATTTGCAGGCATCAAAGAAAGCTTTTTAATGCATTAATCTTGTAGGCTCTTTTTAAAGGCTCATCAAGGTGAGCCTTGACTCTTAAAGTTAATTTGAGTGTATCTAGACTCGATAAACTTCAAGTAGCAATCCGCCAGACGACGCGAGGCCTTATATTTCCCTGCTGCGCGGGGAAATATAACACGCATATTGAAGTTGGATTGGTATATAAAAATGTAGTTTTTATTAGTCTGAACCCATAAAGGTTTCGACAGGAACGCTAAAGAATTTGGCAAAGCCTTTTACTTGCCCAATGTTCATAGAACGTTTTCCATGCAGTATCTCTGATATGACGCTCTGGTTTGCAATGTCACGCAGATCAAGCTGCCTTATGCCTCTTTCTTTCATCAAGTAACTTAATGCTTCACGTGGAGTAACATTGGGGACTTGGCGATTTTTAGCTTCGTACTCATAGACACGGTCAGTGATAAAATCAGCGAACTTCGCTGCGGCATGTTCGGTATTTTCAGCATATGAGTATAACTCATTAATCAGTGCCATGCGGGCATTCAGATCTTCATCATTTTCTACAGGCTCAATACACGCGGAGAACAAAAGTGCCAGAGGGCTGATTTGCCCAGATATTGACTGCATTATTTGGGGTAAAATTTCGATGAGTCCATCAATCCTTTTATCAGTAACGAGTGATGTTTTTCTCATGCTTTACCTTTTTGATCGTTTTGATTGAGTCTGCTTACGCCACCATTTATCATATTCGGTATGGGTGCAGACTTCTTTAATGTAAAAAGTGCCTGATTCGGGATTAAGCCATGTGATAATACGGCATTTATTTTTATGGATATCAAATATATAAATATCTAATGGCCCTTTTTTACTTCCTGCCCCCAGTAATTCGTGAGGGACACGATCGACATTCCATGTCGATGTTTTAAGCCATAGCTCACGAATTTGAGCATAAGATTCAAACCGTAAAGATACCTTATCAAAAACATCCAACCAGAGCTTTAACCCCATTTTCCATTGAGCATGTTTTTGCATCGCTTCGATGATGACTTTTGCCGTGATAACTCGCATATCACTTCCTTATGATATCGCAATTTGCGATATTTGCAATATTTGAAAAAATTTAGGGTTCGCTTTTTTTCAAATAAAGCATATCACTGCACCATATACGTCAACACCTGCTGCTGGGGCATTAAGGCAAAATTTCCGTGGAATTGCGAACCCGCTCGATATTCATTAGATAATGTTTGCAGTAGTTTTATGCTTATGGCGTAATCGCTGCAATTAATTGACGTAATTTCAGCCGCATGAAAATCAAAGAAGCGTTTTACGTGGGGATAAAGTGCCTTAAATAGACTTTCTTTGATGGAGAACGCAAGCGTGAATGCCTGTGCAAAAGGTAATGGACATTCTGTCAGTAATTTCATTTCATTGTCATTGATGATGCTAGGTGAAACACTTTTGATGGTATCTGACTTAATCTCCTGCTCGATATCTACGCCTATTATTCGGTATTGATTGCAAGAAGCCGCTAAGGCAATAGCACAGCTGGCTGAATGAGAAATCGAACCACAAATATTGTCCGGCCAGATTGGGGAGCGATCCTGGGCATTGGTTACCTGAAAGCCAGAGTAACCCAAACGGTTTAAAACTTGTTGAGTGCAATAACGGGCTGCCAGATATTCCGCTCGTCGTTTATTCACTGCATTCTGTAATTGGCTTGGATAGGTAATACCACATTCGTCAAATAGTGCATCCCGATAGCAAGACGGGTCAAAATAAGTTTTTATGACATGAAGATCGGGATGTTCTGACAGCGTACCTGCCTGTATGTCTGTAAAAAAAGGATCATTTATGGCAGTAGCTTGAGCAGAGGTAAGGAGAGAAGTAAAAGTCATTTTTTTCATCATGGTTTTTTATTATCGGCTGCGATTATTAAATAAGGGATCAATTAAAAATGTTTATGGTCTGATTTTGCCATATTTTAATTTTAGTTCACTAACGTACTAACTCTTTTTATACTCCTCGTTATTACCATTTTTGAAAAGAGGTTGTTGTGGAAATATTAGTAACCGGAGGGATGGGATATATCGGTAGCCATACTTGTGTTCAGATGATTGAAGCTGGAATGACGCCGATCATCATCGATAACCTGTGCAATGCCAATCATGAAGTTCTGGCGCGCATTGAGGCATTGACGGGAGTGCAGCCACTGTTTTATGAAGGGGATATTCGAGATGAATCATTCCTTGATGCTATTTTCTCCCGCCACCAAATCCAGTCAGTTATTCATTTTGCAGGCTTGAAAGCGGTTGGGGAATCCGTCGCCAAACCTATCGAATATTATGACAATAATGTCAATGGAACGCTGGTACTGGTGCGTAGTATGCGTAAAGCGGGGGTAAAAAGCATTATCTTTAGCTCATCCGCGACGGTATATGGTGATCCGGATGTTGTGCCTATTACTGAACAGTCTGCGGTAGGTAATACAACTAACCCCTACGGCACCAGTAAGTCTATGGTTGAACGCTGCCTGTCTGATTTCCATCATGCAGAAAACGATTGGTCTGTGGTGTTATTACGCTACTTCAATCCAGTTGGTGCCCATCCTTCCGGCACGATGGGGGAAGATCCTCAGGGAATTCCCAACAATTTGATGCCTTATATTGCCCAGGTTGCGGTAGGCCGCCGGGAAAAACTGTCTGTGTATGGTAATGATTATCCAACAGCCGATGGCACTGGAATTCGCGATTATATCCATGTTATGGATTTGGCTGACGGGCATATCGCGGCCCTCAATGCCGTTGGTAAGAAAGCGGGATTGCATATCTACAATTTGGGTACCGGAAAAGGCACCAGCGTACTGGAAATGGTAGACGCTTTCAGTAATGCTTGCGGCAAGCCAGTTCCTTATGAAATGTGTCCACGTCGTCCGGGAGATATTGCAGAATGTTGGTCAAGCCCGGAGAAAGCCGAGCGAGAGCTGGGCTGGAAAGCGAATCGAACTATCGTGGAAATGACGGCGGATGCCTGGCGTTGGCAGTCTCAAAATCCCAATGGCTATAAAGTGAAGTAAGAAACAACAAAAAACGTTTGGATTTCTGTCAGGTTTGTGTGGTGAAAGCAAGGGGGTATCCAATATGTCAAAGATGCGATTCAATTCTGTTGATTGCCCACACAGGCGATACAATCCTTTGACGGGTAAATGGATTATTGTTTCACCACACCGAACAGAACGACCGTGGAGTGGCATCGATGAAAAACCTCTCCACGTTACCTTGCTAGATTACGATGAACACTGTTTTTTATGCCCGAACAATACCCGCGCTCCAGGTAATATCAATCCAGATTATCAGGACGTCTATATATTCCAGAATGATTATTCTGCCTTGTTACCGGAACGCTTTGATATTCATCCTACCGATAACCCATTATTTAAAATTGAGCCAGTGAGTGGTGTTTGTCGGGTACTCTGTTTTTCTCCTGATCACAGCAAGACATTGCCGGAGCTGCCATTGGAGCAAATCCGTCGTGTCATTGATGCATGGAATGCGCAGATTGAAGAGTTGGGCCAGCGTTATATTTGGATCCAGGTTTTTGAGAATAAAGGCGAAATGATGGGGTGCTCTCAACCTCATCCTCATGGGCAGATTTGGGCCAGTGATTTCCTGCCGGATGAGCTGGTGCGTAAAAATGAATTGTTGCGGCAGTATTATCACCAGCAAGGATCTAATTTGTTGATGGATTATATTGAGGCTGAACGCAAAGACGGTATACGCACGGTCGTGGAAACCGAATATTGGCTTGCAGTTGTACCTTATTGGGCGGTATGGCCATTTGAAACTATGCTATTGCCGAAAAGTCATATCCGTCGCATGAATGAACTGACGCAAGCACAACGTGATGACTTGGCGGTAGCGATTAAAAAATTGACCAGTCGCTACGATAACCTGTTTCAATGCGCTTTTCCCTATTCAATGGGCTGGCATTTTGCGCCTTTCTTCGAGCATCAATGCGATACCAATCTTAAATCACAAAAACACAAGATTGATCACTGGCAATTACATGCACTGTTTTATCCGTCGTTATTACGGTCATCCAGCGTCCGTAAGTTTATGGTGGGTTATGAAATGTTGGCGGAAGCCCAACGTGATTTAACGCCGGAACAGGCTGCCCAGCGGTTACGGGATGTCAGCGACATTCATTTTAAGGTACGCTGATTTCCGCTAAGAAACGTTTCTGGGGGAAAAGAGATGCAAACTTTAGTCCAAAACGTCACTGAATCTTTTAATACATGCTTTAACTCTTCTCCAACGCACTTTTTTCAGGCACCGGGACGGGTGAATCTTATCGGTGAGCATACGGATTACAACGGTGGTTTTGTCTTGCCTTGCGCAATTAATTTCCAGACGGTAGTTGCCGCCGCTAAACGTGGGGATATGCGGGTCAGGGTGATAGCGGTTGATTATCATAATCAGTGTGATGAATTTGATCTTTGCCAGCCAATTCTCTTTCAGTCAGAAAAAATGTGGGCAAATTACATCCGTGGTGTGATGAGTGCTCTGGTGGCAAGCGGTTATGCATTTGGCGGTATGGATCTTGCTATTAGTGGCAATATTCCACAAGGTGCGGGTTTGAGTTCATCTGCGTCGTTGGAAGTTGTGGTTGGGCAAGCCATTAAATCGCTTTATCAGCTTGATATTAGTCCCAAAATGATTGCGTTGAGTGGACAGCGAGCAGAAAACCAATTTGTTGGTTGTAATTCTGGCATCATGGATCAGTTAATTTCTGCTTGTGGGGAAGAAAGTCACGCCTTGTTGATCGACTGCTTTACGTTGGCTACGCAATCTGTACGTATGCCTGATAACGTGGTTGTGATGATCATCAATTCCAATAAACAACGGGGGTTGGTGGATAGCGAATACAATATGCGCAGGCAGCAATGTGAAGAAGCCGCCCATTTGTTGGGAGTGAATATGTTGTGTGATATCACGCTTGAGGAGTTCAATGCTAAACAAGCGTTGCTCGATACATTGCTTGTCAAACGGGCTCGCCATGTGATCAGGGAAAATTTGCGTACTCAACTGGCGGCTGATGCTTTGAATGCGGGTGATTTGTTTCGTCTTGGTCAGCTTATGGCTGCATCGCATATTTCCATGCGTGATGATTTTGACATTACTGTCCGTGAAATAGATGTGCTGGTGGAAATAGTCAAAGACGTGATTGGCGATCATGGTGGTGTCCGTATGACAGGAGGCGGTTTTGGCGGTTGTGTGGTGGCGTTGGTTCCCCCTGATTTGGTGAAAAATGTGGAAAAGGCGATTGAGCAACAATATGAGGCTGAGACAGGTTTGAAAGCGGATATCTATCTTTGCCAGGCCACAAAAGGTGTCAGCCAACTGGAATAAGCAAAAGAGAGAGCGTCGAGATCATTTTTTCTAAATGATATGTTCTCGCAATACTTAACCTTAACAATGAAAGGAATATGATCATGAGTTCCGATGCACAGCTAGCAGCACGCCAGCAACAGTGGACAGACGTTGACGACTATCTTAAACAAGCCCTGTTACCTCAATCCCCGCACCTGGAATAAACACTTGAACATATGTCCGCTCAAGGATTGCCAGCTATTAATGTTTCTGCGCTGCAAGGGTAGTTTTTGATGATGATGGTACAAATGAGTGGCGCAAGACGTATTCTCGAAATTGGTACATTGGGAGGATATAGCGCCCAATATATGGCAAAAGGATTGCCTGATGATGGGATAATGTTGACATTGGAAAAAGATCCCCATGTAGCTGAAGTGGCTCAACACAATATCGAATAGAGGAATTACACAATAGTTTTTTATGCCCCCCCTTGAGGTGCAGGTTGACTGGCAGAGGTTGGTGTTCGGGCTGACTGACAAGCTTTGCGCTCACCGGGTTCGCGCTCTTGAATAATTTTTGCGGTTTCATCTATGGCGGGAAGAGGAAAGCCCATATCGTCATAGGCACCAAAACCCATTAAACGATAACTGCTTAGCGGGGTATTTATTGGGACGCGAAATTCCTTCTTCTCCCCCGGTGCCAATGGTTCAAATGGGTACACGGTCAGTGTACCTGGCTCACATTTTGCATTAAGGGGTAAAACAGCCAGATAGCCCCCCGCCACAGGTTGGTCGCCTTGATTTTGCAGTGTGCCGCCTACAAAGAATGTACCGTTGGCTCCCAGCCCCATGTGGAATAACAAGTGGGCTTCCCCTTTTGCCCATAATGATGCAGGGGAAAACAGGCTACTTGCTATTAATACTGCACTGTATGTGTAACCACGCCATTTCATCTTTGTGCTCCTGTTTGTTGATGATGAGTTCCTAACTATAAATTAATACAAGAATCAATATCACCCTGTTTTGTGACTCTTCTGAACACCTCCAGATCGAGTCTGGCAATATAATTGATTAAATAGTGGCTACATAACGGCCCATCTGAAATATCTAAATTGGTTTGAGGTTTAAACTCGTTGATATAGTCCAATGAGGCATATCCCAGGATTTTAGGAGGCAGATGAGGTATGACGTCATCGATATAGTTGAACACCGCAAAATTGCTAAAGTTTTGGGTAACGAGTTTGGCGAATTCTCTGTTTCCTGGTCTTGGGCAGGCAAATAAACAGGCTGAATGATTGGGGGCTATCGAGCCTATTTCATACATAAGGTAAGACGCAATTGCTGCCCCAAGGCTGTGACCAGCTATAGTGAACTGACCACTTACCCCGATAAGCCGGGTAATCGCTTCCGCCAATTTAAGATTGCTGTAAACACGGTGAGATTCAGGCTCAATGGGAATCAGCTTCATTGAGTCATAGACACTAAAAAAACCCTGGCTGACTGCTATCTTGGGGAAACGAGTCCACGGTGAGGTAAAATCAATCAGCCCATCATGGACATCTTCCAGCAAAATTGTGGGATCGGTTCCACGTATAGCAATAATATATTCCTCTGGAGAATGGTTTTTTTCTGCCACTTTTTTTGCCACATAACCATAACAGACATGTTCGGGCAATTCACCTTTTCTGGGCGTTACGGAGAAAGACAGGTCATCTGCTGAGATATACGCGATAACTTTCCATCCATTCTCTTCAATTCGAGGGTCGGCTGGGGGGGTTGGATTATTGTAGTACTGTTCATTCATTTTCGCTGCATATAACACGAATGCCGCAAAATTGGCGGCTTCTCTGTATGTATACATAGGTGCCTCTTTTTATCAGGTTGAATGATGATGTTTAGATTGTAATGAGATTTTCGTTATGAGGAACTTATTTTCATCAAGCCCTATTATTAGGATTTATTTATTATTAAATGATAAAAAATAATGATTTGTATACTCGATAAACTTCAAGTTGCAATCCGCAAGACGACGCGAGGCCTTATATTTTCCCGCTGCGCGGAGAAATATAACACGCATCTTGAAGTTGGATGGGTATAGACATGTTTTAATTTATCAATATCGAATTAATTAATTCTCTTTTGTTATATGTAGTTTTCATTTGTTCTTTCAAATTGATTACCATACAGCGTTATTCTTTCCCAGTCTGAAAGTTTTGTTTGCAAATTTTACCGATTATCAAGAGGCAAATATGGCAGCACCACGCTCAGTTCTTGAACTTATAGGGAATACACCGCTATTGGAATTGACTCATCTGGATACAGGCCCTTGCCAGCTATTCATTAAGTTAGAGAATCAGAATCCGGGCGGTTCGATTAAAGATCGTGTTGCACTTTCAATGATTGAGCAGGCGGAAAAACAGGGGGTGTTGCAGCCCGGGGGCACCATCATTGAAGCCACGGCAGGTAATACGGGGATTGGGTTGGCGTTGGTTGCCGCCATGAAGGGCTATAAACTGATTTTAGTTGTACCTGATAAAATGAGCCGCGAAAAAATTTATCACCTGCGGGCGCTGGGTACGGATGTTCGCTTGACACGCTCTGATGTTGGAAAAGGGCACCCAGAATACTATCAGGACTATGCTCTGCGCCTGTCGAAAGAAATCAGTGGAGCTTATTATATTGATCAATTCAATAATCCGGCGAACTCAGCCGCCCATCTTGTTACCACGGGGCCGGAGATTTGGCAGCAGATGGAGCAGAATGTTGATGCTGTGGTTGTGGGTGTCGGTTCTGGCGGGACTCTGGGTGGCTTGAGCCAGTATTTTAAGGAAATTTCCCCTCATACGGAATTTATCCTCGCAGATCCTAAAGGTTCTATTCTTGCCGATTATGTTGAGCATGGTCACTATGACGAAGCGGGAAGTTGGTTCGTGGAAGGTATCGGAGAAGATTTTGTCCCGCCTCTTGGGGATTTCTCTCAGGTTCACCATGCTTATCGCATTACTGATGCAGAAGCGTTTGCCTGCGCCCGCGATTTACTATTGACAGAAGGGATCTTGGCTGGCTCTTCTTCAGGAACATTGTTAGCGGCGGCGCTACGTTATTGCCGTGCACAGACAACGGCGAAACGTGTGGTGACGTTGGCGTGTGACAGCGGTAACAAATATCTGTCGAAAATGTTTAATGATTACTGGTTATTGGAACAAGGGCTGCGTTCACAACCACAAGAAAATAATTTGAGCGATTATATTACTTATCGTTATCAGGATGGTGCGACGGTTTCAGTTTCTCCGCAGGATACCTTGCAGATCGCTTATAGCCGTATGCGTCTGTATGATATTTCACAGTTACCTGTGATCGAAAACGATCAAATTGTCGGGCTTATTGATGAGTGGGATCTCATGCATACCATTCAGGCCAATTCACATCATTTCTCATTGTCTGTGACTGAAGCGATGACCAATCAGGTTCATACGCTCAATAAAAAAGCGTCATTGGCGCAGTTAATGGCCACTTTTGATGTTGGTCATGTGGCCCTGATTGTTGATGATAACAATCGTTTTCTGGGGCTTGTTACTCGTACCGATGTTCTGAACGCATGGCGTCAACAACTCAATTGATCTCTTTCAGGAATAAATTAATGGCTAAGTTTGATAAGACTAAATTTAATCGGATTAAATTTGATACACAAAGCGTTCATGCAGGCTATGTACCTGATCACACGGGGGCAGTGATGCCCGCAATTTATGCCACATCGACTTATGCTCAATCTGCACCCGGCCAGCATACGGGATATGAATATTCCCGTAGCGGGAATCCAACGCGTGATGTCTTAGAACGTACGATTGCTGAATTGGAAAATGGCACGCGGGGTTATGCTTTCGGCTCTGGTCTGGCAGCCAGTTCAACTATTTTGGAGTTACTTGATAAAGACAGCCACATCATTGCGGTAGATGATCTCTATGGCGGGACTTACCGATTGCTGGAAAAAGTGCGTCGCCGGACGGCGGGTCTGAGAGTCACTTATGTTGAGGCAGGGGATACTACAGCACTGGAAGCGGCAATTCAGCCCGACACTAAAATGATTTGGGTGGAAACGCCCACTAACCCACTACTGAAATTGGCTGATTTAGCGGCGATTGCACAAATTGCCAGGTGGCATAATATTATCAGCGTGGCAGATAACACTTTTGCTTCCCCCTATATTCAGCGTCCGCTTGATTTGGGGTTTGATATTGTTGTGCACTCTGCAACTAAGTACCTGAATGGTCATTCTGATGTTGTTGCTGGCCTTGCCGTGGTGGGAAATAATGCAGAGTTGGCCGAGCAAGTTGCCTTCTTGCAAAATTCCATTGGCGGCATTCTTGATCCGTTCAGCAGTTTCCTTGTCCTGCGTGGTATCCGGACATTGTCCCTGCGTATGGAGCGCCATATTGACAGTGCTGAGAAGATTGCGCATTGGCTTGAACAGCAGCCACAAGTTGAGAAAGTGTATTATCCCGGTCTTGCTTCTCATCCTCAGCATGAATTGGCAAAACGTCAGATGCGAGGTTTTGGTGGCATGATCTCCATCGTACTGAAAGGGGATGAAGATTATGCGCGTCGCGTCATTAAAGCGCTGCAACTGTTTACATTGGCGGAAAGTTTAGGCGGCGTGGAGAGCTTGATTGGTCAGCCGTTTTCCATGACTCATGCTTCCATTCCGTTGGAGAAGCGTCTGGCTGCCGGAATTACCCCACAATTGATCCGAATTTCTGTCGGTATTGAAAATGCAGATGATTTGATAACGGATTTGTCTCAGGCATTTGAAACGGTTTGATTTTAAACTGAAAGACAAATAGCGTATTCAGGGTTTCTGCCAATTAAGGGTTACAAGAAGAAATGGCGAGCCAATAACGGCGCAGTAAAGTTTTTTTTCAAATAAAAACCTCTGGGCAACGTCATAATTGGCTGGCCGTATTCTCCTATTGCTTCTGTCAGTGCTCGGCTATTGGCGGCCTTGGGACGCAATTGCAGTACTTCACCATGACGGGCAGTAATGCTTTCGACCTTTCCTAATACAATAAGATCCATCAGTTCTTCCCAATCGCGTCGCAGCAACTCTTCTTCAATCACATTCGGACTCCAAAGCAACGGAGAGCCTACACGGCGTTCAGATAATGGAATATTTCTTTCCCCCTCAACCGGTATCCACAGGACGCGGGATAATTTACGCCTGACGTGGCAGTTTGCCCAGGTAATGCCACTATTACCTGTTAAAGGAGCAACACAGACAAAGGTTGTTTCTAATGGATAACCTTTGCTATCCACAGGGATAGTTTTCAACTCGACACCAATATGTTCAAAATCTTGTTCAGGTTTACTGCCCGCATTTGCGCCTAAATAGTATTCAAGCAACATACCGACCCAACCTTTATCACGTTTTAAATTGGGGGGAATGGAGAGCCTGGCCAACGCAGCAAGTTCACCCATAGATAAGCCAGCCAGGGAATGGGCACGATTGAAGAGTTGTTGTTCGTTTTCAGGCGGTGCTGGCGGTGTAAAGTACATGTTATAGAGTATACTTTTTGTTGATTAAAAAATGTTCACATGAATTTTTGAAAACCATTATTAATTTATCGTTAGCATGATCATTTTGATAATAGCATGATATAAAAGATTTTTTCATTGATGTTTGCTGCATTAAAAATAGACTCATTATGATTGTTCACCTATTTACAGTGATAATAAACAGGATCTTACACCATGTTATCCACAGATTTATGGGATAAGTGATAAAAAGTGAGATCACTGGTTTGATTTACAGCGCTAATGAAGGATATTTTCTACAAAAATAGGCGATTTTTGTTTAACTAAAAGGCATATCCTGTGGATAAATTCACCTATGGCTAATATTTGCTCATTGCGAGGAAAGCTAAAAATTTTCATCAGTAATAGGTAATGTTAAAAGGGGTGTAAAATTCATTAAAGCAATGAAAAATAATGATTATTTATTTTCTGCTATAGAGAGTGTAAAAATATGTAATAAAAGTATACCCGTTTTACCCCGCTCTTTTTCACATACATATCCACAGAAAAAGTGAATAAAATGGTTCTGGCCAGACAATAAATGTTTATAACTTTAGCTTTTCCTGTGAATTAACGCTTCTGGAAGCGTAATCTACGCAGATTTAAAATCAAGCCAGCCAAAAGTGTTCATTTTTACTCATCTTATGCTGCGTTTACCTCTGATTTGTTGAGTCATGGTCTTTTTTGCCAGCCAGTAAGCTATCTTACTGGCCTTTTTCAATGCTTATATTTCCCTTTGGATAGATTTTTCTAAACTTCTTCGGTGATATAGCGTGCAATGATATCGCCCATTGCATTGGTGCTGACCGCTTTGTCATTACCCGCGAGATCAGTGGTACGATAACCTTGTTTCAAAGCGTGATTGATCGCCCGTTCAATAGCATCAGCGGCATCAAGGTGTCCAAGGCTGTAACGCAGCAACAGTGCTGTGGATAATATTTGAGCAATTGGGTTGGCGATATTTTTACCTGCAATATCAGGGGCTGAACCGCCAGCAGGTTCATATAAGCCAAAACCTTTTTCGTTCAGGCTGGCAGAAGGCAACATGCCCATTGAACCCGTGATCATTGCGCACTCATCGGATAAAATATCGCCAAAAATATTGGAGCACAATAGAACGTCAAATTGAGCGGGATCTTTAATAAGCTGCATAGTGGCGTTATCAATATACATATGCCCGATTGCAACGTCAGGATAATCTTTGGCAATTTTGCTAACGGCTTCACGCCATAACACGGAGCTTTGCAAAACATTCGCTTTATCAATCGAAGTCACCTTATGGCGACGTTTGCGCGCAGATTCAAATGCAATACGCGCTATCCGTTCTATCTCGAAACGATGATAAACCTCAGTGTCAAAAGCACGCTCATATTTTCCTTCACCTTCGCGCCCTTTGGGTTGTCCAAAATAAATTCCGCCTGTCAGCTCACGGACGCATAAAATATCAAAGCCTTTGGCGGCGATATCATGGCGAAGAGGACAGAATGATTCTAAGCCTGTATATAAGCGCGCCTGTCGTAAGTTGCTGAATAATTTAAAGTGTTTTCGCAGTGGCAATAATGCCCCCCGTTCTGGCTGTTCGGCGGGCGGTAGATGTTCCCATTGCGGGCCACCTACGGAGCCAAATAGGATCGCGTCAGCTTTTTCGCAGCCAGCTATCGTTTCTTGAGGCAAAGGTGTGCCATGACGATCAATGGCAATCCCCCCCACATCATATTCGCTGGTTGTGATACGGATATTAAAACGTTGACGGATGGCATCTAACACTTTGTAGGCTTGCTTCATCACTTCAGGGCCAATGCCATCACCCGGCAAAACAGCAATGTGGCAATGCCTGGTTTCTTGCTTGCCCTGAGTCGCGTCATTTGAAATAGATTGGCTTGAGGTCATGATTGTGCAGTTTCCTTTTTGTTGTTCTGGTGATTGTTTTGAATATTGCTGTCTTGGTTACTGCTTTGGGAGATGCGTTGCTTCTCTTTTTCTACTTGCTCTGCTTGCCAGATATTGTTCAGAACATGGACCATCGCTTTGGCAGAGGATTCAATAATGTCAGTTTCCAAGCCCATGCCGTGGAAACGGCGGCCAAAACATTCCACGATAATATCAACTTGACCGAGCGCATCTTTACCATGCCCTTTACCGGATAATTGATAGGAAATTAATTCCAGAGGGTAACCCGTCATGCGGTTGATGGCCTGATAGATGGCATCAACAGTACCATTGCCCGTTGAGGCTTCAGATTTGATTTCATCTCCACAGGCCAGACTAACGGTTGCAGTAGGTATGACATTGGAGCCTGACTGGATACTGAAATAGTCCAGACGGAAATGTTCATGTTCTTGCTGTTGTTGATTGATAAACACCAAGGCTTCTAAATCGTAATCAAACACCTGTCCTTTTTTATCTGCCAATTTCAAGAATGCTTGATACAGTACATCCAAATTGTAGTCACTCTCTTGATAGCCCATTTCTGTCATACGATGTTTTACTGCGGCACGTCCAGAACGTGAGGTCAGGTTCAACTGGGTATCTTTCAAGCCGATAGATTCTGGCGTCATGATTTCGTAAGTTTCACGATTTTTCAGCACACCATCCTGATGAATGCCGGATGAATGGGAAAACGCATTACTGCCAACAACGGCTTTATGAGCGGGGATCGGTGTACTGCTAATTTGGCTAACTAACTGACTGGTACGATAAATTTCTTGATGGTTGATATTGGTATGTACTCCCAACATTTGCTGGCGCGTTTTGATAGTCATAATCACTTCTTCCAGCGAGCAGTTACCTGCACGTTCTCCTAATCCATTGATCGTGCCTTCGATTTGACGGGCACCTTCCTGGATGGCGGTAATGGAGTTAGCGACGGACATACCTAAATCGTCGTGGCAGTGGACTGAAATAATCGCTTTATCAATATTGGGTACGCGGTTAAATAATGTGCGTATAATACCGCCAAATTGGTAAGGCGTGGTATAACCTACCGTGTCTGGAATGTTGACGGTGGTTGCGCCCGCTTTGATGGCCTGCTCGACAATTTTGCACAAATTATCGATATCGGTACGGCCTGCATCTTCGCAGGAAAACTCGACATCGTCGGTATAGTTGCGCGCTCGTCTGATGGAGCGAACCGCCATTTCCACAACATCATCAAAGGTTCTTTTTAATTTATGCTCGACGTGCAAATTTGAGGTAGCCAGTACCATATGCAGGCGGAAGGCTTCAGCGACTTTCAGGGCTTCAGCGGCGACATCGATATCTTTGTCAACACAGCGGGATAAGGCACAGATACGGCTATTTTTGATTTCACGGGCGATGGTTTGGACTGATTCAAAATCACCCGGAGAAGAAACGGGAAAACCGGCTTCAATGACATCAACCCCCAGCCTTTCCAGTGCATAAGCGATTTGCAGTTTCTCTTTCACACTCAGGCTGGCTTGTAACGCCTGTTCTCCATCACGTAACGTCGTATCGAAAATAATAACTTGCTGGCTCATGTTGTACTCCTGTTAAATAGATTAACTCGTTAATTTAATTAGATAACTTAGTTCTGTAACTGGGTTTTATTTTTGATTCTGAGCGCCGGCAGGTAAAAAAAACCCGCGCATGGCGCGGGTTTTTTGTGTCTGATGGAGGTTAACTTATCCTTGTTTTTCACCCACCAACATACCACGCGCATTATTAAAAGCGATAATTAGTAGGCTTAGTAGAAGAATAGGGTGAATCATGTGAGCTAACCTTTGTGAATTTGTTAACTTAATTTTAATTGTCGATGTATTTTATAGATACGTTATCTAAAAAATAATGTCAAGCAGTATAAGTATGAATTTAACGTGGATTGCCCACATTTTCGGTTTTTTATTGAGCAATTGTTGAGTTTGGTGACTATTTTTTACATTTTTAGCGATGTTTTTATCTATTTTTCATATCTATATATGGAGTAAAATCCTGCTCTGATGGATAAGGAACAAGGATAGATGGATGTTAACCACCGTGTTTTAGGTTAAGAAGTCATAACCATACAGAATATTAATAAATTATATTTTGATAGATTGGTATTTCATTATTGGCTAATTGTTTTTGATAAAAGTCATTAATGTAAATTGAGTTATTACCATTCATATATAACACATTAATATTCATACCTATAAAAATATTACGGTTACGTAGATAAGAATGTATTGGTTATGTTTTTTTTATTTTTTTGTACAAGAATGAATCTCAATATATTCTTTAATAAATTGGGGTAATTGATCTTATTAATTTCCATATTTAATGAGAACGCTGCTATAAATTTAGTGGAGTGAAATAATGACAGAATACAACTCAATAACGACAGAAAAAAAAGAATCATGCGATATTCAATTGCGTAGTGTGGATCTTAATTTGCTGACTGTTTTTGATACTGTAATGCAAATGCAGAATATTACACGTGCAGCCCAGGCATTGGGAATGTCACAACCGGCTGTCAGTAATGCAGTGGCTCGTTTGAAAACCATGTTTGGTGATGAATTATTTGTGCGTTATGGTCGGGGTATTCAGCCAACGGCGAGAGCAAAACAGCTTTTTGGGCCACTCAGACAGGCACTGCAAATTGTCCATAATGAACTGCCTGGAGTGGGATTTGATCCCAATAAGAGTACGAGAGTATTTCATCTCTCTATTTGTAGTCCTCTTGATATTCGTTTAGCTGCTCAAATTGTTGGGCAGGTAAAAAAACATGATTCTAATATCGAAGTTGTCATTAAAACACAAATTAATGATGGTGTTGGGAAAAAATTAAAATATCAGGAAATAGAGTTTGTTATCAGCTATAATCAATTGGAATGTTCTAATTTCCATAATTATTCTCTGTTTAATGATGAATTGGTTTTGGCTGTTTCTAAACATCACCCCAGAATTAGTGAGCGAATTACTCAGCAACAATTGCAGGAAGAAAGACATGCCATCGTTGCGTTGGATAACATAGATTCATTTAGTAAGCCTTACTATGAAAATAATGAGTTATTGCGTTCTGTTTCTTATCAGGGAACGGATTTAAATAGCGTTCTTAATATTGTCTCGCAGACTTATTTAGTTGCCATAGTGCCCAAATGGATGGTTGAGCACTATTCTGAGCAGTTAAATATCTGTTCAGTCTCTTTGCCTAATGGTCCGATTTTTCGTCCTTGTTATTTGATATGGCATGGTGCAACAGAGCGGGATCAAGGCCATCAGTGGATGAAATCATTGTTAAGTCATCTTGGTAAGCAAGAATAGATCACGCTCAAGCAGAATATACGCGATAAACTTCAAGTTGTAATCCGCCAGACGACGCAAGGCCTTATATTTCCCCGCTGTACGGGGAAATATAACACGCATCTTGAAGTTGGATTGGTATAGATGAAATAAGAGTCTATCCCTATGTTGTATACAAGATAGCTGCATACAGGGATAGCGCTCTATCAAAAATGGACTTCCCCCTTTTACTAGGAATAGGTAGACTGCGCGCAAATAGCTAACATCTGTAAGCTGAAAGTAGAGAATACACTCAGACGCTGAATGAAATATTTATACAGGAATATATTGTGATAACAGATCCTCTGCACGCCTATCACTTGGTTAATCGCTTGCAGCAACAATTCAATGAATATCCAGAAAAAATTGCCTTTCGGCAATGGTCACCATCAGAACAGTTGGAAATGAATTGGCGGCAGGTTGAACGTACAACGAGATCCGTGGCAAACGCATTATTGTCATTGGGAATAGAAGTGCAGGGGAAAGTGGGTATTTTTGCCCAGAATGGTATGGCATGGTCATTGGCTGACTTAGCCATTCTTCAGCTTCGGGCTGTGACAGTGCCATTATACGCGACTAATACGGGTGATCAGGCTGCCTTTATTCTTAATGATGCAGGTGTGCAGGTGTTATTTGTTGGCGGGCAGGAGCAATATGACATTGCAGTATCACTGGTTGAGCTGTGTCCTCAACTTGCTCATCTCATTGTTATGGATCAATCTGTCGACTTGAAAGGATGCCCGCAGGCATTGTATTTATCCGCTTTTATTGACAATGATTATTCGCAATATCAGGCAGAACTTAATCGCCGTATTGCGGATCAGGATTTGAATGACCTTTTCACGTTAATGTATACCTCTGGCACAACGGGAGAGCCAAAAGGGGTGATGCTGGATTATCGGAATATGGCGGCACAGCTTTATCTGCATGACCAGAGATTAACATTGACCAACCAGGATGTATCGCTCTGCTTTTTGCCGCTGTCCCATATTTTTGAGCGGGCGTGGAGTTATTATGTCATGCACACGGGTGCCCTGAACGTCTATTTAACAGATACGAATCTGGTGCGTGAAGCTATGTCTGATGTGCATCCGACAGTGATGTGTTCTGTCCCCCGTTTTTATGAAAAAGTTCATAGCGCGATCTTAGAAAAAGTTTCCCGTGCGCCTTTTTGGCGTAGGATGATTTTTAATTGGGCCTTGAAACGGGGAGAAGCGCACTGGATGCGTCAGCAGGAGAATAAAAAAGGTTGCCCATTCACGCGTTGTAGTTATCAATTGGCTGACAAATTGGTGTTGAATAAGCTCCGTGGTCTTTTAGGAGGGCGAGTACGTTTCTTGCCCGTGGCGGGAGCACGCCTCGACGATGCCATTACCCGTTTTTTTCTGTCCGTTGGCCTGGATATCAAATATGGGTACGGCATGACAGAAACGTGTGCCACGGTATCTTGCTGGGAAGAAAAAAATTATCTGTTGGGTTCAATTGGTACGCCATTACCTGATATTGATGTTCGCATTAGTGCGGAAGGGGAGATCCAGGTGCGTGGCTCTATTGTCATGAAAGGTTACTTCAACCGCCCGGAGGAAACGGTTCATGCCTTTACGGAGGATGGCTGGTTGCGGACAGGCGATGCCGGAAGACTGGACGCTAATGGTAATCTGTATATTACCGAGCGCCTGAAAGATCTGATGAAAACGTCAACAGGCAAATATATTGCGCCGCAAATGATTGAAGGGATGTTAGGACAAGATCGTTTTATTGAACATATTGCCGTCATTGCTGATGCCCGCCAATTCGTTTCTGCGTTGATTGTGCCCAGTTATGACGCGCTGGAAGAATACGCGAAATCTATCAACCTCCATTACCGTGATCGTCTTGAGTTGCTGCGCAATCACCAGGTTGTCGCGTTGTTTGAACGACGCCTAAAGGAAATGCAAAAAAATATTGTTAAATTCCATCAGGTCAAACGATTTATTCTTTTGCCGGAAGCTTTCTCAATGGAAAAAGGAGAATTAACGCCGACATTGAAATTGCGCCGTAAGGTTATTGTTGAGCGTTATCAGCGCGAAATTGAATCTATGTATCTGGATTGAAAATAGGCAAAAGTTCGGCTCTTCTTCAACGAATGTTTTCAAGATGTAAATTGATGTTTGCTAACACTTGTATCTAACGTTATGTTAGTTAACTTAGCGTTATAGAATATATAAGAAATGGAATAAATAAGGTAACTTTTCGCTACCTTATGAAATTACGACGATTAACTTGCAAACAGAGCCTGGAGGCAAACTCGATGGAGATGTTGTCAGGAGCCGAAATGGTTGTCAGATCGCTAATCGATCAGGGCGTTGAACACGTGTTCGGTTATCCGGGCGGGGCGGTACTGGATATTTATGATGCCCTGCATACGATTGGGGGAATCGAACACATTTTAGTGCGTCATGAACAGGGTGCTGTTCATATGGCGGATGGCTATGCGCGTTGTACGGGAAAAGTCGGGGTTGTTTTAGTCACCTCCGGGCCGGGGGCAACCAATGCTGTTACGGGCATTGCAACGGCATACATGGATTCAATTCCTATGGTCGTGTTATCTGGTCAGGTTGCTAGTTCCCTGATAGGTAATGATGCTTTTCAAGAGTGCGACATGGTGGGAATTTCCCGCCCCATTGTGAAGCATAGTTTCCTGATAAAAAAAGCAGAAGATATCCCAGATACGATTAAAAAAGCTTTTTACCTGGCCGCAAGTGGCCGGCCAGGGCCTGTTGTTATCGATTTTCCTAAAGATACCGTCAATCCTGCATTGAAATTCCCGTATGTGTATCCTGAAAAAATTAACCTGCGTTCTTATAACCCGACGGTACAGGGACACAAGGGGCAAATTAAACGTGCATTGAAGACGCTGGTGGCAGCAAAAAAACCGGTGATTTATGTCGGGGGGGGAACCATAAATTCAGCATGTACCACTGAACTGTTGAAGTTGGTTGAATATTTGCACATTCCGGTCGTCAGTTCGTTGATGGGATTGGGCGCATTTCCTGCAACGCATCGCCAAAGTCTGGGCATGCTGGGAATGCATGGGACTTTCGAAGCGAATAAAGCGATGCACAACTCGGATGTCATTTTTGCCGTGGGTGTACGTTTTGACGATAGAACAACTAATAACCTGGAAAAATATTGCCCGGAAGCGACTGTATTACATATTGATATCGATCCCACCTCGATTTCCAAAACGGTAACGGCGGATATCCCGATTGTTGGCGATGCTAAACAGGTACTTGGTCAGATGCTGGAATTATTGGATTCCATAGAAGATACCCAAGATCCTGATGCCCTGAAAGATTGGTGGCTTGCCATTGAACAGTGGCGCAGCCGCAAGTGCCTTGATTACGATCACACGACAGTGAAAATCAAGCCACAGGCCGTTATTGAAACCCTTTATCGTCTAACCAAAGGGGAAGCCTATATTGCGTCAGATGTGGGTCAGCATCAAATGTTTGCTGCTCTGCATTATCCATTTGATAAACCGAGACGGTGGATCAATTCCGGTGGTTTAGGAACGATGGGGTTTGGTTTGCCGGCGGCGCTTGGTGTGAAGTTGGCAAAACCGGAAGCCACGGTCGTGTGTGTAACAGGGGATGGCAGTATCCAGATGAATATTCAAGAATTATCTACTGCCCTGCAATATGGTCTGCCTGTTCTGGTACTGAATCTGAATAACCGTTTCTTGGGTATGGTGAAACAATGGCAGGATATGATATACGCGGGGCGTCATTCTCAATCCTACATGGAATCCCTGCCTGATTTCGTCAAATTGGCAGAATCTTATGGGCATATAGGTATCTCCATCCAAACTTACGATGAGTTGGAGGCTAAATTGGCTCGGGCACTGCATGAAGTGACTGAAAATCACCGTCTGGTTTTTGTGGATGTTACCGTTGATGAGACAGAACATGTTTATCCCATGCAGATCCGAGGCGGAGCAATGGATGAAATGTGGTTAAGCAAAACAGAGAGGACCTGATCATGCGCTGGATTTTGTCTGTATTACTTGAAAACGAATCGGGAGCCTTATCCCGCGTAGTTGGCTTGTTTTCCCAACGGGGTTATAACATCGAAAGTTTGACCGTTGCTCCTACTGAAGATCCCACGTTGTCACGCATGACCATTCAAACCAAAGGTGATGCCAAGGTATTGGAGCAAATTGAAAAGCAATTGCATAAGTTGGTGGATGTATTGCGAGTCAACGAATTAACCGCAGGGCCTCATGTTGAGCGTGAAATCATGCTGGTTAAATTACAAGCCAGTGGATATGGACGGGAAGAGATTAAGCGCAGCACAGATATTTTTCGCGGCCAGATCGTTGATGTGACTTCAACACTCTATACCGTCCAATTAGTGGGAACGAGTGAAAAACTGGACGCTTTTCTTGATTCCGTCAGAGACGTGGCAGAGATTGTCGAAGTCGCGCGATCGGGTATAGTTGGTGTCTCGCGCGGAGATAAAATTATGCGATGAAAAATCGTAATCTGCGGGTTAAAATACAGATATTCATTGAGCCCTACTGTAAAGTAGGGCTTTTTCATCATCTTACTGAGGGGTTAATGTGAAACTGGATGAGATCGCCCGCTTAGCAGGTGTTTCACGTACTACGGCCAGTTATGTCATCAATGGTAAAGCCAGGCAGTATCGGGTCAGCGATAAGACAGTAGAAAAAGTGATGGCAGTGGTCAGGGAGCATAATTATCATCCCAATGCTGTCGCTGCTGGCCTTCGGGCGGGGCGAACCCGTTCAATTGGTTTAGTCATACCCGACTTGGAAAATACCAGTTACACACGTATTGCCAATTATCTTGAACGCCAGGCACGGCAGCGTGGCTACCAGTTATTGATCGCATGTTCTGAAGATCAGCCTGATAATGAAATGCGCTGTGTTGAACATCTTTTGCAACGTCAGGTCGATGCTATCATTGTTTCCACCGCTTTGCCGCCTGAGCATCCTTTCTACCAACGTTGGGCAAATCGCACATTGCCAATCATCGCACTTGACCGTGCTTTGGACCGTGAACACTTTATCAGTGTGGTTGGCGATGATCTCGAAGATGCGAAGATGTTGGCACAGGAGTTGCGTCAATTCCCGGCTGAATCTGTCCTTTATTTGGGGGCATTGCCTGAATTATCGGTCAGTTTCTTGCGTGAGCAAGGTTTCCGCGAAGCATGGGAGCATGATCCACGAGAAGTTAACTACCTTTATGCCAATAGCTATGAACGTGAAGCTGCGGCTGAAATATTTGCGTCATGGTTGGAGGCAAACCCTGTTCCTCAGGCCTTGTATACCACTTCATTTGCATTACTTCAGGGCGTCATGGATACACTCCTCAAGCGCAGTGGCCGTTTACCAAATCCATTGGTTATTGCCACATTTGGTGATCATGAGTTGCTTGATTTCCTTGAATGTCCGGTATTGTCGGTGGCACAACGCCATCGTGATGTCGCTGAACGTGCCCTTGAACTGGTATTAGCCAGTTTGGATGAAAAGCAGCGTCCAACTCCTGGAATAACCCGAATGCGTCGTCATCTATGCCGTCGCGGCAAGTTAAGCCGAAAAGCCTAATTGAGCACCCTCATTAAAGATGAGGGTGCTGTTTGCCTGCCTAAAATCATCAAAATACGCTTGTTGAGGTAATTTTGAGATTATTCTTACTAAAATTCTGCTAAACGGATTTTTATGACCGCGAAAATCGATAATGTGTTATTTAAATTCACAGGATAAATAATTTTGTAACAGAAAATTATTGTTTATGTGTGTTATTTGTTATTTGGATATTATTTTTTACTTGATTGATATGTAGTCATTTTATATTTTTAGATAAATACAAAATTTCAATATGTTACTATTTTTTATGCTATTGTAACCTAAATATATAGTTATTATTAATATGTTTATGATGATTAACAATTAATCAACAATGAGATATGAGTTACATAAATTAATTTAAGTGGTAATTAATTACACTAAATTCCATCCCGAATAAGGCTCTCTACAGATTTATTAAATTATTCAAAATTATCATAGTGTTATCTATTATTAATATAGCCAAAACTAAAAAATCCTTCTTTTTCTCTTCCGAATCTTTCTGTAAATCTAGCTAAAGCGCACTGGCTCTGGCTTGACAAGGTTTTCATACCATCCGTAAACTCTTAATTGTGGTGATTTGTGGGATAATGTGGCGATTTGGGCCATCAAGGGGTAACCTGAGTATGTTTCGTGGAGCAACACTGGTTAATCTCGATAGCAAAGGGCGGCTCACTGTACCAGCCCGATATAGAGAAATGCTGAATGAAGTATCAACAGGCCAAATGGTTTGTACTATTGATCTTCATCAGCCGTGCTTGTTGCTTTATACATTACCCGAATGGGAAATCATCGAAAAAAAATTATCTCGCTTATCCAGCATGAATCCAGCCGAACGTCGAGTTCAACGTTTGTTATTGGGACACGCCAGTGAATGTCAAATGGACAGTGCAGGACGTCTTTTATTAGCCAGCACACTGCGTCAGCACGCAGGGCTAACAAAAGAGGTCATGCTGGTTGGGCAATTTAATAAATTTGAATTGTGGGATGAACAAGTCTGGTATCAACAGGTACAAGATGATATTGCGGTTGAACAATCCACACAAGAACCTCTATCAGCAAGACTACAGGATTTATCACTATAAACATGGCAAAGAGTCATTTTGAACATACCAGTGTACTGCTGGATGAAGCTGTCAATGGATTGAATATTCAAGAAGATGGAATTTATATCGATGGAACATTTGGACGTGGGGGGCATTCTCGCCTGATTTTGTCGAAATTGGGTCCTAATGGACGTCTGATGGCGATCGATCGTGATCCACAAGCTATAGAAGCGTCAAAGGCCATTACTGACAAGCGTTTTTCTATTACTCATGGGCCATTTTCAGAATTGGCAACGTATGTAGAAGACGCGGGTCTGGTTGGAAAAATTAATGGCGTATTACTGGATTTAGGGGTTTCTTCCCCACAGCTGGATGATCCTGAACGTGGTTTTTCATTTATGCGTGACGGGCCGTTGGATATGCGCATGGATACCACACGGGGGCAGTCTGCCGCAGAGTGGTTGATGAAGGCTGAAGCAGAGGATATCGCATGGGTGCTGAAAACATTTGGCGAAGAACGTTTTGCCAAGCGTATAGCGAAGGCCATTGTGGCACGCAATCAGGAACAGCCTCTTACGCGTACCCGCGAGCTGGCAGCGTTAATTGCTCAGGCAAGCCCGGTTAAAGAAAAGCATAAGCATCCGGCAACACGCAGCTTTCAGGCTATCAGGATTTACATTAACAGTGAACTGGAAGAGATAGAACGTGCATTGGATGGCGCACTGCGCATTCTGGCACCACAAGGGCGATTATCTGTCATCAGTTTCCATTCGTTGGAAGATCGCATAGTGAAACGCTTTATCCGACAACACAGTCAGGGACCGCAGGTTCCAGTCGGTTTGCCTCTCACGGAAGCGCAGTTAAAAACGCTGGGGGGAAGAAGTCTGAAATCCATTGGCAAAATGAAACCCTCAGAGGGTGAAGTCGGCACAAACCCAAGAGCGCGAAGCTCGGTTTTACGGTTTGCTGAAAAGGCGGGTGAATGATGGCTGCTGAACGTCATGGGTTAGTTGGAGTGATGGGTAATGATTTAATTCGTCATGCCAAACTTCCACTGATTTTACTGGTGGCAGTTGTCGTTTCAGCCATCGGTGTTGTGACGGTCGCACATCAAACCCGCTTATTGACTGCGGAAAAAGAGCTTCATGTGATCGAGCTTGATGTTCGGGATATTGAGTGGCGTAACCTGCTCCTTGAAGAGAACGCATTGGGTGATCACAGTCGGGTTGAACGGATCGCAACTGAAAAATTGCAGATGCAACACGTTGATCCAAGTAAAGAGAATATTGTGATTACTCAATAAGTCCAGTTGACAACCAAAAGGTGGGCGATGAAAGCTGCACGCTCTTTAAAGTTGAAAAAGCAAGAAGATAAAGCAAGTTTTGTAAGCTGGCGTTTTGCCTTGCTGTGTGGAGGCATTGGGGTTGCTTTAATCGGGCTTTTGATTCGTGTTGCCTATTTGCAGATTATCAATCCTGATCGTTTGGTAAAAGAAGGTGATTCGCGTTCCCTGCGCATCCAATCTATCCCGACTGCCCGTGGCATGATTAATGATCGCAATGGGCGCCCACTGGCGGTGAGTGTACCTGTTGATGCGGTCTGGGCAGATCCCAAGGAAGTGTTTGAAAAAGGTGGCATCACAAATGACACCCGCTGGCAGGCTTTGGCTGATGCTCTTTCTATCCCTCTTGAACAGTTAACCAGTAAAATTAGCGAATATCCCAAGGGGCGTTTTGTTTACCTTGCCCGCCAGGTGAACACTTCTATCGGCGATTATGTCGAGAAATTAAAGCTACCCGGTATTTATTTGCGTCAGGAATCCCGGCGTTATTATCCGGCAGGGCAAGTGACCGCACATATTATTGGGGTGACTAACATTGATGGCAAAGGTATTGAGGGCGTTGAAAAGAGTTTTGATAACTGGCTGACAGGTATGCCGGGAAGTCGAACCGTTCGTAAAGATCGTACCGGGCGTGTCATCGAAGATATCTCCTCTACCGATAGCAGGGCGGCCCACGATCTGACGCTCAGTATTGATGAGCGTCTTCAGACGTTGGTGTATCGAGAATTGACGAAAGCGGTTGCACTGAATAAAGCCGAATCAGGTACAGCGGTACTGGTTGATGTCAACACCGGCGAAGTTTTGGCGATGGCAAACAGCCCGTCTTATAACCCCAATAATTTGGCTGGAACACCGAAAGATGCGATGCGTAACCGCGCCATCACCGACATTTTTGAGCCTGGCTCCACGGTGAAACCGCTGGTGGTGATGAGTGCACTGAATAGTGGCATTGTCAAAGAAAATACGGTGTTAGATACCCGGCCATACCGCTTAACCTACGGTTCGCGGGGGCATGAAATCAAAGACGTTGCGCCCCGTCCTGAGTTAACTATCACCGGGATCTTACAGAAGTCGAGTAACGTGGGTGTTTCCAAGCTGGCGTTAGCGATGCCTGCCTCAGAGGTGGTGGATGTTTATTCACGCTTTGGGATGGGAAAACCGACCAATTTGGGGTTGGTCGGAGAAAGTAGTGGCTTATTTCCAACCAATAAACAACGGTGGTCAGATCTTGACAGGGCCACCTTTTCTTTCGGCTACGGGCTAATGGTAACACCGTTACAGTTAGCGCGAGTCTACGCAACGATAGGCAGTTTGGGTATTTATCGCCCGTTGTCAATTACTAAAGTCGATCCACCCGTTCCGGGCGCCCGGGTATTCCCTGAATCTGTTATGCGGACAGTGGTACACATGATGGAGAGTGTGGCATTACCGGGAGGAGGAGGAGTACGGGCTGCGATAAAAGGTTATCGCATTGCGATTAAAACGGGGACGGCAAAAAAAGTCGGGCCGGATGGTAAGTACGTCAATAAGTATATTTCTTACACCGCAGGGGTTGCACCTGCGAGTCATCCACGGTTCTCATTGGTTGTGATCATTAATGATCCACAGGCAGGCAAATATTATGGTGGTGCAGTTTCAGCGCCTATCTTCGGTGCCATCATGAGTGTGGTTCTGCGTACCATGAATGTTGAACCAGACGCATTGCCTGTTGGCGATAAAAACGAATTTGTAATTAACAATAAAGAGGATAAAAGTGGCAGATCGTAATTTGCGCGATTTATTGGCTCCTTGGGGTGTTGATTCACCGGAGCTTCCGCTGCGTGAAATGACATTGGATAGCCGTAAGGCGGCTGCCGGAGATCTGTTTGTTGCGGTTCAGGGGCATCAGACAGATGGTCGGAAATATATTCCTCAAGCCATCGCTCAAGGTGTCGCGGCGGTAATTGCCGAAGCAAAAGGGACAGCGGATAACGGCACAGTGCAGAAAATGCACGGCGTGCCTGTTATCTATCTGGATGATTTAAATGGTAAATTATCCGAACTGGCGGGTGAGTTCTACCAACATCCCGGCAATAAACTGAAATTGGTTGGCGTTACCGGCACCAACGGGAAAACCACAACAACACAACTGTTGGCGCAATGGAGCCAGGGGCTTGGCGAAACCAGTGCCGTGATGGGAACAGTAGGAAATGGTTTGTTGGGCATGATAGTCCCCAGCGAAAATACGACTGGTTCTGCGGTTGATATTCAGCTTGATTTACAGCAACTTGCTCATCAAAATGCCACTTTTGTGGCGATGGAAGTCTCTTCACATGGTTTGGTTCAGGGACGCGTGGCCGCATTGCCATTTCAGGCTGCTATTTTTACTAATTTAAGCCGTGATCACCTTGATTATCATGGCGATATGGAAAGTTACGAAGAGGCCAAATGGCGACTGTTTAGTCACCATAATGTGAAGCAGAAAATCATCAATGCTGATGATGCGGTTGGGCAGAAGTGGCTGTCCCGTCTGCCGGACGCCGTTGCGGTCTCAATGGAAAATAACTTGCCGGAAAATTGGCAGGGGCGTTGGTTATCAGCCAGTGAAGTGCATTATCACGATAAAGGTGCATCCATCACATTTACTTCCAGTTGGGGAAATGGAACGCTCAATAGCCCTTTGATGGGCGCGTTCAATGTCAGCAACTTACTTCTGGCGCTTGCCACTTTGTTGTCTCTGGATTATCCCCTGGATAAATTGTTATCGATGGCTTCTTGTCTGAAACCTGTTTGTGGACGTATGGAAGTTTTTTCTGCTGCTGATCGCCCGACAGTTGTCGTTGATTATGCCCACACGCCTGATGCGTTGGAAAAAGCATTGTCTGCGGCTCGCCTGCACTGTAAGGGGCAACTCTGGTGTGTATTTGGTTGTGGGGGTGATCGCGACAAAGGTAAACGTCCATTAATGGGCGGCGTTGCAGAGCTGGGTGCTGATCGTGTGGTTGTCACGGATGATAATCCTCGCAGTGAAGAGCCTCGGGCAATTGTGGCTGATATCCTGCAAGGGTTCATCGATCCGGGGCAGGCGATGGCGATTCATGGGCGTGTTGAGGCCGTCACCAGTGCCATTATGCAGGCAAGCGAAGAAGATGTTGTTCTGGTGGCAGGC
Source organism: Xenorhabdus sp. SGI240 (assembly GCF_040081915.1). Lineage (NCBI taxonomy): Bacteria > Pseudomonadati > Pseudomonadota > Gammaproteobacteria > Enterobacterales > Morganellaceae > Xenorhabdus > Xenorhabdus sp. SGI240. The sequence continues at coordinate 109,559 of NZ_JBEBMB010000004.1, read as the reverse complement.
AAAGGCCATGAAGATTACCAACTGGTCGGCAATCGTCGTCTGGATTACTCAGATCGCCTGACTGTTGCGCGTTTGTTGGGGGTAATTGCATGATCCCTCTGACCCTACAACAATTGGCACAGTTGACGGATGGTTTGTTATATCGCGTTACCGCGCAGCAAGCTGAAACTTTGCCAATTCATACTGTGGAAACGGATAGCCGTAACATCGTGCATGGCGGTTTGTTTATTGCCTTAAAAGGGGAAAAATTTGATGCCCACGATTTCGCCGCTGATGTAGTACAGCAGGATGCCGGTGTTTTATTGGTCAGCCGTCGTCTGGATATTGATTGCCCGCAGGTTGTGGTCAAGGACACGCGTCTGGCAATGGGAAAACTCGCGGGCTGGGTTCGTCAGCAAAGTAAAGCGCGAATTGTGGCTTTAACCGGCTCGTCGGGGAAAACGTCGGTAAAAGAGATGACAGCGGCAATCTTGCGTCAGTGTGGAAATACCCTTTATACCGCAGGCAATTTCAATAATGACATTGGGGTGCCATTGACCCTGTTCAGACTGACTGATGCGCATCAGTTTGCTGTTATTGAACTGGGTGCCAACCATATTGGTGAGATTGCTTACACCACGGAAATGACGCGTCCTGAAAGCGCATTAGTCAATAACCTCTTTTCTGCCCATTTGGCAGGGTTTGGCTCTTTAGCGGGGGTGGCAAAGGCTAAAGGTGAAATCTTTGCCGGCCTTGCTCCGACCGGAACCGCCATAATCAATCTGGATAGCCATGATTGGGAAAATTGGCAGCACAGCATTAGCGAGCAGCAAACCGTATGGCGCTTTTCCGCATCATCAACGACGGGAGCGGATTTTTACGCGACGGACATTTTAGAACAACCGTTGTCTACGCATTTTTGTCTCCATAGCCCAATTGGCAGCGTTGAACTGACATTGCCATTGCCGGGCAAACACAATGTTGCCAATGCATTGGCAGCCAGTGCGCTGGCAATTTCTGTTGGTGCATCACTGGATGATATTCGTACCGGATTATCGGGGTTGAAAGCGGTTGCAGGACGTTTGTTTCCTATCTCTCTGACTGAGGGAAAGGTGATATTAGACGACACCTATAATGCGAATCCCGGCTCCATGATTGCGGCGGCGAATGTGCTGGCGAAGATGTCCGGTTATCGGGTCATGGTTGTTGGTGACATGGGCGAGTTGGGGGAGCAGGCGATTGAGTGCCATCGTGAGGTGGGTGAAGCCGTGGCATCCACAAATATAGATAAGGTCCTCAGCGTCGGGGCTTTCAGTGCCCATATTAGTGACGCGAGTGGTCGGGGGCAGCATTTTGCGAACAAGGCTGAATTGGTTGCAGCGCTGCTTCCTTTATTGGAACAACAAGAAATGATTTCCCTATTAATTAAAGGTTCACGCAGTGCCGCGATGGAAGAGGTAGTGAACGTACTGAAGGAGAACTTCCAATGTTAGTTTGGCTGGCCGAATATTTGGTTAAGTATCACACGGGCTTTAACGTCTTCTCTTATTTGACGTTCAGAGCCATCGTCGGCTTGCTTACTGCATTATTCATCGCGCTATGGATGGGACCAACTTTGATCGCTTATCTGCAAAAATTGCAGATAGGTCAAGTTGTACGCGACAACGGCCCTGAATCCCATTTTAGCAAGCGTGGGACACCGACAATGGGAGGATTGTTGATTTTGTTCTCCATCACGAGTTCTGTGCTGCTGTGGGCTCGTCTGGATAATCCTTATGTCTGGTGTGTCTTACTTGTTTTAGTCGGTTATGGCGTCGTCGGGTTTGTGGATGACTACCGCAAAGTGGTGCGTAAGGATACCAAGGGACTAATTGCTCGTTGGAAATATTTCTGGCAATCCGTTATTGCATTGGGTGTTGCGTTTGCTATGTACAGCATCGGCAAAGAGACAGCGGCAACACAATTAGTCGTACCATTCTTCAAAGAGGTTATGCCACAACTGGGCTTGCTTTACATTTTGCTGACTTATTTTGTGATTGTCGGAACCAGTAACGCGGTGAACCTGACGGATGGATTAGATGGTCTCGCCATTATGCCAACAGTACTTGTTGCAGCCGGTTTTGCTTTGGTGGCATGGGCAACAGGTAACGTGAATTTTGCGAACTACCTGCATATCCCTTATTTGAGCCATGCAGGTGAACTGGTGATTGTCTGTACTGCGATTGTCGGCGCCGGGCTGGGTTTCTTGTGGTTTAACACTTATCCGGCGCAAGTGTTTATGGGCGATGTTGGTTCATTGGCTCTGGGTGGAGCACTGGGAACCATTGCCGTATTACTGCGCCAGGAGTTCCTGCTGATCATCATGGGCGGGGTTTTTGTGGTGGAAACGTTGTCGGTCATTTTGCAGGTTGGATCATTCAAACTGCGTGGACAGCGCATTTTCCGTATGGCACCGATTCACCATCACTATGAATTGAAAGGTTGGCCGGAGCCACGCGTTATCGTGCGCTTTTGGATTATTTCCTTGATGCTAGTGTTGATTGGTCTGGCAACGCTGAAGGTACGTTAATCATGACAGAATACAAGGGTAAAAAAGTCGTCATCGTTGGGTTAGGGCTGACAGGTCTGTCCTGCATTGACTTTTTTATTACACGTGGCGTGATCCCGCGTGTGATGGATACCCGTATAGTGCCACCGGGCAGCGATAAGCTGCCTGATAGCGTCGAATGTCACACAGGCAGCCTGAACAAACAAGGGTTGATGGATGCCGATTTAATCGTTGCCAGCCCGGGCATTGCCCTGGCAACGCCTGAATTGCAAGCGGCGGCTGATGCGGGTGTTGAAATTATCGGCGATATTGAGCTGTTTTGCCGCGAAGCGACTGCGCCGATCGTTGCCATTACAGGTTCAAATGGTAAAAGCACCGTGACCACTCTGGTTGGCGAAATGGCGAAAGCTGCGGGGTGGCAGGTTGGTGTGGGGGGCAACATTGGTGTCCCGGCACTGGAATTGCTGAAACAGCCCTGTCAGCTCTATGTACTGGAACTGTCCAGTTTCCAGCTTGAAACAACATATAGCTTGAAAGCTGCGGCAGCGACGGTACTGAATGTAACCGAAGATCACATGGTTCGTTATCCCAAAGGGTTGGCACAGTATCGGGCAGCGAAGTTGCACATTTACAATCAGGCAAAAACGTGTGTGGTCAATGAACAGGATGCGCTGACATTACCAGAAACAGGCAAAGATAGCCGTTGTATCAGCTTTGGTGTGGCTGGTGGTGATTATCGGCTTGATAGTGAACAGCAACAACTGGTGGTCAATCAACATCCGGTGCTGGCAACCCGTGAAATGCAATTGGCCGGGCTACATAACTATACCAATGGCTTGGCAGCGTTAGCACTGGCAGATGCTGTAGGCATTCCTCGTGCGGCCAGCCTTCAGGCTTTACGTACCTGTGCCGGGCTGGAACACCGTTTTCAGGTGATTCACTTGAGAAAGGGTGTTCGTTGGGTGAATGATTCTAAAGCGACCAACGTCGGCAGCACCCAGGCGGCACTTAGTGGATTGAAGCCGGAAGGGACACTCTATCTTTTATTGGGGGGAGATGGAAAAGCGGCAGATTTTACCCCACTGAAACCCTATATATCAGGGGATCATATTCGCCTTTACTGTTTTGGTCGTGATGGAGGGCAGCTAGCACAATTGCGCCCGGAAATTGCAACACTGACGGAAACAATGGAACAGGCGATAAGAGAAATTGCACCCAAGCTGGTTTCTGGCGACATGGTACTGCTGTCACCCGCTTGTGCGAGCTTCGATCAGTTCAATGGTTTTGAACATCGTGGTCATGAATTTGCCCGTTTGGCAGAGGAGTTAGGCTGATGACCATTCCGGGCCTTGGTAAATTTAAAACTTGGTTGACGGGAAATGTGGAAGCCGATGCCACAGATACCGTTATGTATGATCGTACCCTGGTCTGGATGATATTAGGGTTGGCAGTGATTGGCTTTGTCATGGTGACGTCGGCATCAATGCCCGTTGGACAGCGCCTTGCCCAGGATCCTTTTATCTTTGCACGACGTGATGCCATTTATTTGTCACTGTGTTTTTTCTTGTCCCTGATTACGTTGCGCATTCCGATGGACTTCTGGCAGCGTTACAGCAACGTCATGTTATTAGTAACAATCATGATGCTGGTTGTGGTGCTGTTTGTGGGAAGTTCAGTCAATGGGGCGTCACGTTGGGTAGCGATAGGCCCGTTACGTATTCAACCAGCGGAATTGTCGAAACTATCACTCTTTTGTTATCTCTCCAGCTATTTGGTTAGAAAAGTTGAGGAAGTCAGAAACAACTTCTGGGGATTTTTCAAACCGATGGGTGTCATGGTTGCATTGGCGATATTGTTGCTGGCACAGCCTGATTTAGGGACCGTGGTTGTGTTATTTGTGACAACTTTGGCACTGCTATTTCTGGCTGGCGCGAAATTGTGGCAGTTCCTTGCCATTATTGGTTGCGGAATATTTGCCGTGTGCGTACTGATTGTTGCTGAACCTTACCGTATACGCAGGGTGACCTCTTTCCTGGATCCGTGGGAAGATCCTTTTGGCAGTGGTTATCAGTTAACCCAATCGTTAATGGCATTTGGTCGTGGCGACTTTTTTGGGCAAGGGCTGGGAAATTCAGTCCAAAAACTTGAATACCTGCCGGAAGCCCACACTGACTTTATTTTCTCCATTCTGGCCGAAGAATTGGGTTATTTCGGTGTGGTTTTAGTGCTGGCAATGGTATTCTTCGTCGCTTTCCGCGCAATGATGATCGGTCGTCGGGCATTGCAACTTAATCAACGGTTTTCTGGCTTTTTGGCTTGTGCCATCGGCATATGGTTCAGCTTTCAGGCGTTCATTAACGTTGGTGCGGCGGCAGGTATGCTGCCAACCAAGGGATTAACATTACCTTTAGTCAGTTACGGTGGCTCTAGTTTGATCGTGATGTCAACGGCCATCGTCTTGTTGTTGCGCATTGATTATGAAGTCCGTCTGGCAAAAGCACAGGCGTTTGTAAGGAGCCCTAAATGAGTGGCAATAACCGGCGTTTAATGGTGATGGCGGGTGGTACGGGCGGCCATGTGTTCCCCGGGCTGGCCGTTGCCCACCATTTAAAAGAGCAGGGGTGGGATATTCGCTGGTTGGGAACTGCGGATCGCATGGAAGCTGATTTAGTGCCGAAGCATGGCATTGATATCGAATTTATTCAGATTTCAGGCTTGCGGGGCAAGGGGATCAAAGCGTTGTTTGCGGCCCCAATGCGAATTTTTAAGGCCATTCGACAGGCAAAAGCCATTATGCGTCGTTATCAGCCTGATGTTGTGCTGGGGATGGGAGGCTATGTCTCTGGGCCTGGTGGTATAGCGGCCTGGTTGTGTGGCATTCCGGTTGTACTGCATGAGCAGAATGGTATTGCGGGGCTGACGAATCGCTGGTTAGCCAAAATTGCCAAAACAGTTTTACAGGCATTTCCAGGGGCATTCCCTGATGCGCCGGTTGTTGGCAATCCTGTAAGGGAGGATGTATTGGCATTGCCAGAGCCAATACAGCGTTTGGCCGGGCGTAAAGGGCCTGTTCGGGTACTGGTTATTGGCGGTAGTCAGGGAGCCAGGGTCTTGAACCAAATTATGCCAGAAGTCGCTGCTCACTTGGGCAATAAAATCACTTTATGGCATCAGGCAGGCAAGGGTGCCAGGGAAGAGACGCAGAAACAATATGAAAATTCGGTTAAATCTGAATTCAAAGTGACTGAATTTATTGATGATATGGCGCAGGCCTATGCGTGGGCTGATATTGTCGTATGTCGTTCTGGTGCACTCACGGTCAGTGAGGTTTCCGCCGCAGGCTTACCGGCGATTTTTGTTCCTTTCCAGCATAAAGATCGCCAGCAATATTGGAATGCCTTGCCACTGGAAAAAGCGGGAGCCGCAAAGATACTCGAACAGCCCGAATTTACGGTTGATGCTGTCGTAGGCTTATTAATTCAGTGGCAACGCCCACAATTGCTGGAAATGGCAGAAAAAGCACGCTCAGTAGCCATCATTAATGCAACTGAGCGTGTAGCAGCAGCGTTGAACGATGCTGTAGAGAATCATTCAGGCCGTTCCAGGTAGAACGGTGATGTAAACATAACGAGTGAAGAGTAAAACGTGAATACACAACAGTTGGCGAAATTAAGAGCTTCAGTGCCTGAAATGAGAAAAGTCAGGCATATCCACTTTGTTGGCATTGGCGGTGCTGGCATGGGTGGTATCGCCGAGGTGTTGGCTAATGAAGGTTATCAGATAAGTGGTTCTGATCTGGCCCCCAATCCTGTCACACAGCAATTGATCGCACTGGGTGCAACTATTTATTTTAATCACCGTCCAGAAAATGTGCGGGACGCCAGTGTCGTCGTGGCATCCACGGCCATTTCGGCAGAAAACCCCGAAATTGTGGCGGCGCGTGAAGCGAGGATCCCCGTGATCCGCCGTGCGGAAATGCTGGCAGAGCTTATGCGTTATCGCCACGGTATTGCGATTGCGGGAACGCATGGAAAAACCACGACGACGGCGATGATTGCTGGCATTTATGCGCAGGCGGGGCTTGATCCTACCTTTGTGAATGGTGGGTTAGTCAAAGCGGCGGGTACACATGCTCGATTAGGTAGCAGCCGCTATCTGATTGCAGAAGCAGATGAAAGTGATGCTTCATTCTTGCATTTGCAACCCATGATGGCGGTTGTCACTAATATTGAAGCTGACCACATGGATACCTACCAGGGGGATTTTGAAAACCTAAAGCAAACGTTCGTTAATTTCCTGCATAACCTGCCATTTTATGGGCGTGCGGTTATGTGTATTGACGATCCTGTCGTGAAAGAACTGGTTCCCCGAATTGGGCGTTATATCACGACCTACGGTTTCAGTGAGGAAGCAGACGTTCGTATTACTCATTATGAGCAAAAAGGGGCTCAGGGATTTTTCACCATCAGCCGAACTGACTTGCCGGATTTGCATGTGATTTTAAATGCCCCCGGCCGTCACAATGCGCTGAATGCAACTGCCGCAGTTGCCGTGGCAACAGAAGAAGGCATTGATGATACCGCTATTTTGGCGTCACTGGCTGAGTTTCAGGGAACCGGACGCCGTTTTGATTTTCTGGGGAATTTTCCTCTTAAACATATCAATGGCAAAGAAGGGAGCGTGATGCTGGTTGATGATTACGGCCATCATCCAACAGAAGTTGATGCCACGATTAAAGCGGCACGAGCGGGTTGGGAGGATAAGCGTATTGTCATGGTATTCCAGCCACACCGTTATACCAGAACGCGTGATTTATATGATGATTTTGCCAATGTTCTGAGTCAGGTAGATGTTCTATTAATGTTGGATGTGTATGCCGCTGGTGAAACGCCGATCCCAGGCGCGGATAGCCGTTCTTTATGCCGTACTATCCGCAGTCGTGGCAAGTTGGACCCGATTTTTGTATCAGAACCTGAACAAGTTTCAACCATTCTGTCACAGGTGATAGAAAACAATGACTTAGTTTTGGTACAGGGTGCTGGCAATATCGGTAAAATAGCGCGCAATTTGGCTGAAACAAAATTGCAGCCATCTTTTTATGAGGGAGGACATCATGGCTGATAAAGTTGCTGTTCTGTTGGGCGGAACTTCCGCTGAACGCGAAGTTTCATTGCAATCAGGACATGCGGTTGTGGCAGGGCTGAAGGAAGCAGGCATTAATGCTTATTCAATTGATACAAAAGACTTTGATGTGACTAAACTCAAAGAGGAAGGATTCAATAAAGTCTTTATCGCACTGCATGGTCGCGGTGGTGAAGATGGTACGTTGCAAGGTTTGTTGGAGTTTTTGCAAATTTCTTATACCGGCAGCGGAGTGATGGCATCAGCCTTGTCAATGGATAAATTGCGCACAAAACAACTCTGGCTGGGCGCAAAACTGCCTATTGCACCTTATGTCGTCATTAATTCTCTAAAATTTGAACAACTTAATGATTTTCAACTCAAAGAGTATGTTCAAGAATTAGGTCTGCCATTAATGATTAAACCGAATCTGGAAGGCTCCAGCGTAGGGATGACTAAGGTGAGTGAATATGCCGAATTGCGTAGCGCATTGGCGCTGGCATTTAAATACGATACTGATGTGTTGGTTGAAAAGTGGCTTTTTGGCCCTGAATATACCGTCGGATTTTTAGGAGATGAAGCTCTTCCTTCCATCCGTATTCAGGCTCCAAATATATTTTATGATTACGATGCGAAATATATTTCCAACCAAACACAATATTTTTGTCCAAGCGGCTTGAGTGCAGAAAAAGAACAAGAATTATTAGATATCGCCTCAAAGGCGTATAAAGCGCTGGGATGTCATGGCTGGGGGCGAGTCGATATCATGGACGATGGGAATGGTAATTTCTACCTGTTGGAAGCGAATACTTCCCCTGGCATGACCAGCCATAGCCTTGTGCCAACTGCTGCGCGTCAGGCTGGATTAAGTTTTTCTCAACTCGTAGTGAGAATTTTGGAGTTGGCTGATTAATATGTCGCAGGCAGCCCGGAATAGCCGGGAGCGGGAGGGTGAAATACAGAAATTTCGTCCTAGTAATGGTTACTACCTGGCAGGGATTATCTTTTTCTTGATGGTCGTCGGCACCATCATATGGGGGGGCTGGATGACACTGGACTGGATGAAAGATCCTAGCAGATTACCACTCTCAAAGCTGGTACTGACTGGTGAGCGCCATTACACCACGAATGATGACGTAAGACAGACTATTTTATCCCTGGGTTCTCCCGGGACATTTATGACTCAGGATGTCAACGTCATTCAGGAAAAGATTGAACAATTGCCATGGATCCGGCAGGTCACTGTTCGCAAACAATGGCCTGATGAACTTAAAATACATCTGGTAGAATACGTACCTTATGCGCGCTGGAATGATACCCGACTGTTGGATGCCGAAGGCCGGGTATTTAGCTTACCTATAGAGCGCAATGCAAATGACCAGTATCCGATGTTGTATGGGCCAGAAGGCAAAGAAAAAGACGCATTGAATGAATACCACACAATGGCGACTTTTCTTGAAAAACACCAGATGAAACTGAAAGCAGTGATCATGACAGCGCGTAATTCCTGGCAACTGATATTAGATAACGATATCCGTTTAGAGCTAGGAAATCGAGAGAAAATAGAACGAATGAAACGTTTTGTTGAACTTTATCCTGTGTTGTTGAGAAACACTGAAAAACGTGTGGCCTATGTTGACCTACGTTATGACAGTGGTGCTGCGGTAGGTTGGGCGCCTTTATTAACTGATACGCCGGTTTCAATGAGCAGGCAAGAAAACAAACAGTGACTGGTAATAATACAGAGACAGGCAGAATAACGATGATCAAATCAACGGACAGAAAATTAGTAGTTGGCCTTGAAATCGGTACAGCAAAGGTATCTGCCCTGGTTGGTGAAATTCTGCCCGATGGTATGGTTAATATTATCGGAGTAGGAAGTTGCCCATCCCGCGGCATGGACAAAGGCGGTGTCAACGATCTTGAGTCGGTTGTCAAGTGCGTACAGCGTGCCATTGATCAGGCTGAACTCATGGCGGATTGCCAGATATCTTCAATCTATCTGGCGCTTTCCGGCAAACATATTAGTTGCCAGAACGAAATTGGTATGGTGCCGGTTTCAGAAGAAGAAGTTACACAGGATGATGTGGACAGTGTTGTTCATACAGCTAAGTCAGTTCGTGTTCGTGATGAACACCGTATTTTGCATGTGATCCCACAGGAATACGCGATTGACTATCAGGAAGGGATCAAAAATCCGGTTGGACTCTCTGGTGTGCGTATGCAGGCAAAAGTCCACTTGATTACCTGCCATAACGACATGGCGAAAAACATTGTAAAAGCTGTTGAACGTTGTGGATTGAAAGTTGATCAACTTATTTTTGCAGGATTGGCAGCAAGTTATGCTGTGTTAACAGAAGATGAACGTGAATTGGGCGTCTGTGTCGTTGATATCGGCGGCGGGACGATGGATATCGCTGTATATACTGGCGGTGCATTGCGTCATACCAAGGTGATTCCTTATGCAGGCAATGTGGTGACCAGTGATATCGCTTATGCGTTTGGTACTCCTCCAAGTGATGCTGAAACCATCAAGGTTCGTCACGGCTGCGCATTGGGTTCGATAGTAAGTAAGGATGAGAGTGTAGAAGTTCCAAGTGTGGGAGGACGCCCTCCTCGTAGCTTGCAACGTCAAACACTGGCTGAAGTTATCGAACCTCGTTATACCGAACTGCTGAATTTAGTTAATGATGAAATATTGCGATTGCAGGAGCAATTGCGGCAGCAGGGAGTGAAACACCACCTGGCGGCAGGGATTGTCCTGACCGGGGGAGGAGCCCAAATTGATGGTCTGGCCGAATGTGCTCAACGGGTATTTCATACCCAGGTTCGCATTGGCCGCCCTCTGAACATCACTGGATTGACAGATTATGTGCAGGAGCCTTGCTACTCAACAGCGGTTGGACTTCTGCATTATGGCAAAGAATCCCACCTTGGCGGAGATTCCGATGCCGATAAAAGAACGTCAGTGAGTGGCTGGTTTAAGAAAGTCAGCCACTGGCTGAAAAAAGAATTTTGATTTTTTATACAGAGACCATGACAAAGTCGCAGGTCTCGTTATAAAGGCACAAAACGGAGAGAAATTATGTTTGAACCACTGGAATTAACCAACGACGCGGTGATTAAAGTCATCGGCGTCGGCGGCGGCGGCGGTAATGCTGTGGAGCACATGGTGCGTGAGCGCATTGAAGGTGTTGACTTCTTTGCTGTTAACACGGACGCTCAGGCACTGCGTAAGACGGCTGTTGGTCAGACTATCCAGATTGGCAACGGCATTACAAAAGGATTAGGCGCTGGTGCGAACCCGGAAGTTGGTCGTACTGCTGCGGAAGAAGACCGCGAATCACTGCGTACAGCACTGGAAGGTGCAGACATGGTGTTTATTGCCGCTGGTATGGGAGGTGGCACGGGAACGGGTGCTGCACCTGTTGTAGCCGAAATTGCCAAAGAGCTTGGCATTTTGACCGTTGCTGTTGTCACTAAGCCATTTAATTTCGAAGGCAAAAAACGGATGGCCTTCGCGGAACAAGGGATCACTGAACTGTCCAAGCATGTGGACTCACTGATCACAATTCCAAATGACAAATTATTGAAAGTCCTGGGACGAGGTATTTCTCTGTTGGATGCATTCGGTGCAGCCAATGATGTTCTGAAAGGCGCGGTTCAGGGGATTGCTGAACTGATCACCCGCCCAGGTCTGATGAACGTTGACTTCGCTGACGTTCGTACCGTGATGTCGGAAATGGGTTATGCCATGATGGGTTCAGGTATTGCACAAGGTGAAGATCGTGCGGAAGAAGCTGCAGAGATGGCTATCTCCAGCCCATTGTTGGAAGATATTGATCTTTCTGGTGCCCGTGGCGTTTTGGTTAACATCACAGCGGGCTTTGACCTGCGTTTGGATGAGTTTGAAACAGTTGGTAACACAATCCGTGCATTTGCTTCTGATAATGCAACGGTGGTTATCGGGACATCACTGGATCCAGATATGAATGATGAGCTGCGTGTAACCGTTGTGGCAACAGGCATTGGCATGGACAAACGCCCAGAAATCACCCTGGTGACCAATAACAAAGCTCCTCAGACAAATCCGATGGAGCGCCGTTACCAGCAGATATCTGGCGGAATCTCTTCATTGTCTGATGAGAACAAAACGGTAGCAAAAGTCGTCAATGACCAAAATGCACATACGGGCAAAGAGCCTGATTATCTGGACATTCCTGCATTTTTGCGTAAGCAGGCTGATTAATTGCTAAAAAATTGGCTTCTCCGCTTTTTGTGTTAAACTATCCTGCCAGTCATACATTATAGTGATTGGCGGGATAAGTAACATTGCGAGATATAAACGATGATCAAACAAAGGACACTAAAACGTATTGTTCAAGCGACCGGCGTCGGTTTGCACACCGGTAAAAAAGTCACGCTGACAATGCGTCCAGCGCCGGCTAATACCGGGGTCATCTATCGTCGTACTGACTTGAATCCTCCGGTTGATTTTCCGGCAGATGCCAAATCTGTGCGTGATACTATGCTCTGTACTTGTCTGGTGAATGAGCATAATGTGCGTATTTCAACAGTTGAACATTTGAATGCAGCGTTGGCAGGTTTAGGGATCGATAATATTGTTATTGAAGTCGATGCACCAGAGATCCCGATTATGGATGGCAGCGCTAGCCCGTTTGTTTTCCTGTTATTGGATGCGGGTATTGAAGAGCTGAATGTCGCGAAGAAATTCGTGCGAATGAAAGAAAGCGTCCGTGTGGAAGACGGTGATAAATGGGCTGAATTGGCGCCTTATCATGGTTTCAGCCTGGATTTTACCATCGACTTTAATCATCCGGCGATTGATGCGGGTACCCAGCGCTATGGGCTGGAGTTCTCTGCGGATTCATTTGTTCGCCAGATTAGTCGTGCGCGTACGTTCGGGTTTATGCGTGATATTGAGTATTTGCAATCTAAAGGCTTGTGTCTCGGTGGCAGCTTTGATTGTGCGATTGTCGTTGATGACTACCGTGTACTCAATGAAGATGGTTTGCGTTTTAAAGATGAATTCGTCCGCCATAAAATGTTGGACGCCATCGGTGATCTATTCATGTGTGGGTATAATATCATTGGTGCCTTTACTGCGTTTAAATCAGGCCATGCACTAAACAACAAGTTACTGCAAACTGTTTTAGCACAGGAAAGCGCCTGGGAATTTGTCACATTTGAAGATGAAGCTGAAATGCCATTGGCTTTCCGCGCACCATCACTGGTGTTGGCATAATGGCTGACATGTGTATTGATAAAGAATGTTGAGAACATTCCTATGATGCCCCAATGGGTTATGTTATCTATCACGCTTCTTTCTCTGATGTTTTTTATTCAGCGTTAACGCTTCTTTTTGGCTGTACTGGTACTCTCTCCGGCCAGCGCAGCCAACCGCTCTAGCCTCTTTTTCAATTTTTCAGGGCTATTTTCAGCCAACATCATTAATGTTTTTGCGCTTTCACGAGTGAGCTGGCGCTTTGGTAATTCCTGATTATCATTACTGGATGCTTTGGTTGATAATTTTGAGAATCTTTGTTCATTATTATCACACTTAACCATTAATGATGGGTTAATCCTGATGTCGATTGAGGATAAAGATGGTAGAATTTCGCTTCTCAATGTAGAGAGCAAGACAGGAATTTCATAGCGCAGCCGGGTCATCCAGCTGGCATTTCCGGCTTCCAGTACCAGAATTTGTTTGCGATAATTAGCGACCCTGCACCACGGGTGCAATTGTGCAGGAAGCAAACTGAGAACGGCACGGTTGAGTTTCAGTAATGCGATGGCATGTTGTTGGATCATTTGAAGTGGGCTTTTTCCGACAGTTGCCGCGTCTTCAAACAGCTTATCCAGTGATTGTGGGCGGCTATCTCGCATAATAGGGCAGTTCCAGTATTTATTAATGAAGGATTAATGAGTATTTTAAATCTTTGGCGACAATTTGGTAGGCGTTATTTTTGGTCTCACCTTTTACTGGGCATGGTTGCTACAGGAATTGGTGTTCCTACTGTTTTCGCTGGCGTGGCAGAAAGCCTGCATCATACAAATACTTCTTCTGCCCAGGGAAGCCGTCACCCGGTATTTTCCTCTTTTGAGCACTTATTTAAATTACATTTACTCCAATTAAAAAGTGTCCAGCGCCAACCCACTAATTATTTAAATTATTGGCAGCAACATGCCGTTCGTAATGTGATCCGTCAACTTTCTTTTGCTTTTTCGGTGGCAGAGCCAATCAAGTACGAAGGCGCAAAAGAAAGTACCCGGATTTCTTCTCCCTCCATGCAACGACTTATGCTGGATACGTTGCATGCCATGCTGACACAAGCACCAATGCCATTTGAAGAAATTATCTCAGATGTTGCGATGGTTGATGCTGTGCTTCCTGATACCCATACTCCAGCTCTCTGGATCGCAAAAGTTCAGGGAATTAGGGCAGGGCCAACGCCCAATCATCTATTTCTGCTTTAATACTGCTGGCTTATTTAACGTTAAGTTTAATAAGCCAATTTTTAAGAAATGATTGATTGGCTACAACAATAGCCCTATCTGAGATGTACTAATTATGCTGACTAAATTACTGACAAAAATTTTTGGTAGCCGCAATGACCGTACCTTGCGCCGTTTGCGTAAAGTGGTTGATGAGATCAACCGTATGGAACCGGACTTTGAAAAACTCTCTGATGAAGAGTTGAAAGCGAAAACAGAGCAATTTCGTGCCCGTTTTAACGAGAAAGAATCACTGGATAAAATTCTGCCCGAAGCGTTTGCTACTGTGCGTGAAGCCAGTAAACGTGTATTTGGTATGCGCCACTTTGATGCGCAGTTATTGGGCGGGATGGTCTTGAATGAACGCTGCATAGCGGAAATGCGTACAGGTGAAGGTAAAACACTGACCGCAACATTACCGGCTTATCTTAATGCCCTAAGTGGCAAAGGTGTTCACATTGTTACCGTGAACGATTACCTGGCACAGCGCGATGCTGAAAATAACCGTCCGCTGTTTGAATTCCTTGGCTTAAGTGTCGGTATTAACTTACCGGGTATGCCATCACCGGCAAAACGTGAAGCTTATGCTGCGGATATCACATACGGTACTAACAATGAGTTTGGCTTTGACTATTTGCGCGACAATATGGCATTTAGCCCAGAAGAGCGAGTCCAACGCAAATTGCACTATGCATTGGTGGATGAAGTTGACTCGATTCTGATCGACGAAGCCCGTACACCCCTGATTATTTCAGGACCGGCGGAAGACAGTTCTGAGCTTTATATCAAAGTAGACAAGCTGATCCCGAAACTGGTTCGTCAGGAAAAAGAGGATTCAGAAACCTTCCAGGGTGAAGGGCATTTCTCTGTTGATGAAAAAACACGTCAAGTCAACCTGACAGAGCGTGGCCTGGTATTGATTGAAGAGTTATTGGCGGATGCCAAATTGATGGATGAAGGCGAATCCTTGTATTCACCGACCAATATTATGCTGATGCACCATGTAACAGCGGCTCTGCGCGCTCACGCCCTGTTTACCCGCGATGTTGATTATATCGTCAAAGAGGGTGAAGTTATCATCGTTGATGAACATACCGGGCGTACCATGCAAGGACGTCGTTGGTCTGATGGCTTGCACCAAGCTGTGGAAGCGAAAGAAGGTGTCGAGATCCAGAATGAAAACCAGACGCTGGCTTCAATCACATTCCAGAACTATTTCCGTATATACGAAAAACTGGCGGGGATGACAGGAACAGCGGATACGGAAGCTTTTGAATTCAGCTCCATTTATAAATTAGATACCATTGTTATTCCAACCAATCGCCCAATGATCCGTCAGGATTTACCGGATCTGGTCTATATGACAGAAGCGGAAAAAATTGAGGCAATCATTGAAGACATCAAAGCACGGACAAGCAGTGGTCAGCCTGTTTTGGTGGGGACAATCTCGATTGAGAAATCAGAACTTGTGGCTAACGCATTAACGCAAGCGGGTATTGCACATAACGTTCTGAACGCAAAATTTCATGCATTGGAAGCTGACATCATCGCGCAGGCCGGCCAGTCTGGTACAGTGACGATTGCAACCAACATGGCAGGACGTGGTACAGACATCATGTTGGGGGGCAGTTGGCAGGCGGAAGTCGCTAAATTGGAAGAGCCAACTGAAGCACAAATCGAGAAAATCAAGGCAGAATGGCAAGAACGCCATGATGCAGTATTGGCTGCGGGTGGCCTACACATTATTGGTACGGAGCGTCATGAATCACGGCGTATAGATAATCAGTTACGTGGTCGTGCGGGCCGTCAGGGTGATGCGGGTTCTTCACGTTTCTACCTATCAATGGAAGATTCCTTAATGCGCATTTTTGCTTCCGATCGTGTGACCGGTATGATGCGTAAACTGGGTATGCAGCCAGGGGAAGCCATTGAACACCCATGGGTGACGAAAGCGATTGCGAATGCTCAACGTAAAGTTGAGAGCCGTAACTTTGATATTCGTAAACAGTTGCTGGAATATGATGATGTTGCGAACGATCAGCGGCGGGCTATTTATGCTCAACGTAACGACTTGCTTGATGTGAGTGATGTCAGCGAAACCATCACCAGCATCCGCGAAGATGTCTTCAAGGTAACCATTGATGCTCATATTCCACCGCAATCACTGGAAGAAATGTGGGATATTGAAGGATTGCAAGAACGTTTAATCAACGATTTCGATTTGAATCTGCCAATCAAAGAGTGGTTGGACAAAGAGCCTGAATTGCACGAAGAAACATTGCGTGAACGTATTCTTGAAAAAACGATCGAAATTTATAAGCAAAAAGAAGAAATTGTCAGTGCAGAAATGATGCGTAACTTTGAAAAAGGCATCATGTTGCAAACTCTGGACACTTTGTGGAAAGAGCATTTGGCGGCGATGGATTACCTCCGCCAAGGCATTCACTTGCGTGGTTACGCCCAGAAAGATCCAAAACAGGAGTATAAACGCGAATCTTTTGCCATGTTTGCCAATATGCTGGAATCATTGAAATATGAAGTGATCAGTACCTTGAGCAAGGTCCAGGTTAGAATGCCGGAAGAAGTTGAGGCGCTTGAACAGCAGCGTCGTGAAGAAGCTGAACGTTTGGCAAAACAACAACATTTGAGCCATGAAGTTGAACAGGGTGCGTTGATGTCAAAAGCCGAAGCTCAAATGGCAACGGGAGAGCGTAAAGTTGGACGCAATGATCCTTGCCCATGTGGTTCTGGCAAAAAATATAAGCATTGCCACGGTCGCTTATAAGTAGAGTGAGTTTATAAGCAAAAAAGTCGGCCAGTGGTGAATTCAGTTACCACTGGCACGGGTTAATTTATCGAAAACCCTTAGATCTTATTCTGCAAAAACATTCTTCAATGGAACTTGCTTAAGAAATAGATTTGAGGGTTTTGTCATAATATTAATTCCTGCATATTGCCTACATTTTCAATGAATTTATCGTCGTGGGAAATGAGTACTACCGCTCCAGTATAATCATGTAGCGCTTTTTGCAGCAGCTCACGTGATTCAATATCCAGATGGTTATCTGGTTCATCTAATAACAGTAGGGCAGGTGCATATGGCCCACAAAACAGGCAAGCCAGCGCGACTTTAAGTTGTTCTCCTCCACTGAGATAACCGACAGGTTTCAAGGCTTCCTCACCGCGAATACGCAATTGCGCCAACCGGGTACGGTAACGATCTTCTGTCCAGCCTGGTGACTGTAATTGAAAGTTATGTAGTGCAGATTGGTTTTTATCAAGGAACGAAAAATGCTGATCCATCAGACTGTGTGACGGAGTGATACGACAGATACCCTGTTTCGGAACCCGTGAACCCGTCATTACCTTTAATAAGGTGGATTTTCCGCTACCATTTTTACCAGTGATAGCCAAGCGATCACCATTATTGATGGTTAAACTGATGGGTGTACCGAAGCCGAAGGGCAGAATGACATCCTGAAGATAGAGTAACGGAGAAGTTGCTGCTTGCGGAGTCGCAACAGCGATTGACAGCGGATCGATAATTTCGAGTTTTGCTCTGGCTTCTGTAGCTAATGAAGAGCTGTGTTGCAATCGCTCTTCATTCTGTTTTGCTATCCGTGATAGTGTTGCTTCTGAGCGTCCTAATGCGTGATCAAGCAGGATTTTAGCCTGATTGGCATTTTTCCGCCGTTGCTTCCCCTGACTTTGCCTTTTGCTACTCTTTTCATGATCTTTTTGCTTATCACGTAAGGCTTGTTTTAGGCTTTTTTGGGTTTGATCCACTTCACGTTGAATGCCCAGCCGTAGTTGTTCTTTACTTTCCAGCCAGGTTTTCCATCCACCGATACTGCGGGATAACCCTAATCCGCTGAGTTCGTAAACAACCGATACATGCTGTAATAGTTGGGTATCATGGGTAACCAGCAGAACTCCGCCATCAAAAGCACTTAACCACTGAGCCAGCCAAAGGCGACCTTGTCGGTCAAGGTGATTGTTTGGTTCATCCAGAATCATAAAACCTGCGCTTTGACGTTTCAGCGCCAACAACCTGATCCGTGTTTGTTCTCCACCGCTCAAGGAATTAACCGGTTGATTTAATACGCCTGGATTGAGTTCACCTTCTGCTAGTAAAGACTCAGTTTGAAATTGCCAATCCCAGTTTCCTTCCATAGCATCAAAATCTGCTTCATCACCAACGCCAGCAAGGACACGTTCATTGGCGCTCATGATTTTGGTTAACCCCAGCATATCTGCGACATTACCGGAAAAAGGTGTTAAACCTTGTGACAAATAACCCACCCTACAAAAATGTTTTACACTACCGTCTGTGGGAAGGATCTGCTGTGCCAGTATTGATGCCAGCCAGGATTTACCAATACCATTGCGCCCAACTAATGCATGTTGTCCTGCATTTAAAAATATATCGATACCAGAAAATAGCGACGTTGTTTCACCAGAAAATTGATAGGCGATTTGCCGTGCTTCGATCAATGATTGAACATCATTTAGCATAAACCATGCTTCCTTAATGCTTAAAATAGTCGTTTTAACCTATTTGTAAGTTAATTTTTGACACTGTTTACAGCTTGTTTTCACATGATTTGTTTTTTCCAGAGAGGTAATTGGTAATTAAACGCGATGACATTTTATTGCATGAAATACAGATTTGCAGCTTCAACTCATTCTAATGTAATCTGCAAGGGATAGTTACTTAAGTTGAATAATAGACGGTAAGAAAAGCGATTATGGAAAAAAAACATCTGCATATTGCAGCAGGTATTATTAAAAATAGCAATGATGAAATTTTTATCACTCAGCGTAGGGCTGATTCACATATGGGCGGTTTTTGGGAGTTTCCCGGAGGAAAACGCGAACAGGGAGAAACATCCGCACAAGCATTGATCAGAGAATTAAAGGAAGAAGTTGGGATCACAGTAACGCACTGTGAATTAATTGATACCATCAAACATGATTTTCCTGATAGAAGTATTACCCTTGATTTTTTCCTGGTGGATGAATGGGAAAACGAGCCGTTTGGTAAAGAAGGGCAACCTTCCCGCTGGGTTTTACAATCAGAATTAATTGCTGATGAATTTCCTCCAGCAAACCGTAGTATTGTAGGCTTTCTAACCCAAAATAGTTCCTGCTAAAGGATTTTTAATAAATTAGGGTAGTCAAATCATTCAATATACCAATCCAACTTCAAGATGCGTGTTATATTTCCCCGCACAGCGGGGAAATATAAGGCCTCGCGTCGTCTTGCGGATTGCAACTTGAAGTTTATCGTGTATATAAGCGGCGCCAAATAAAACAGGCACCGCTATAACATATGTTACGTGATATTAAGGCTCTTCGCTCCAGTTATCATTTTCTGAACTGTCACTTTGGCTTGCTATTCGTTTTTCTTCACTGGCCCATTCACCCAAGTCGATTAATTGGCAACGTTTACTGCAAAATGGGCGATGTGGACTAATTTCTCCCCATACTACTGTGTTGTCACACGTTGGACATTCGACAGTCAATACTTCAGACATAATACTTTCTCCCGCTTGATTTGAAGGTCATACCCTCCATTTTCACATCGCAGCTTGAAATTTATTGGGCCTATGTTAACAGCAGGCCAATTCAAATGACAAATGGGCAGGTACAACACCATGTTCACTATCCATTGGTAAAAAACGGATAGCGAAACGTGTTTTGTAGCCGGAGACTTGTGGGTAAACCAATGTATCTGGCACCACGTCCAATTTTAATCTCAACAAATCGGCTTCATCAGCATTCCCCTGATAAAATCCGTTATGGCTGACTTTAGGGGTGAAAGCGGCGGAGTGGCGTATGAGTTCCAGAATGTTTTCTAAGGCTTGTTGTAACGGATTAAGGCTGTCCAGCCAGGCTGTGACGGATTTATCCCTTACAGATTGTGGTAAATGTAGCCACAGGTGCAATGTTGGCAGGTCAAAGCTACAACATCCTCCGGGAATGCTAAGACGTTGGCGTACCATGCTGATAATCCGATCTTCTTTGATAAATTGGTTAAGCCGTGGGGCTTGGTTCAAGGCAGTACTGCGTTCTTTAAGTTGCTCTGTCAAACTATGTATCATCACCGTATCGGCATTCGGAGCGCCGAGCCATTGTTTTAATTTCGCTTGCTGGCGATCCAACTCTTTCAATAGCTCAGAGCGGACTTCACCGCGTTCCATGATCTCAATTAATTCAGCAATTGTACGGAAAAACGAAAGGCTACTCGCCTGAGAATTCAGATGACGTTGTTTTTCCAACTGTTGCAGTGAAGACTCAATTCTCAACCATGAACGCATTTTTTCATTGAGTGGATGTTCAAAAATAATAGTGGATGGTGCATCACTCATTACGGTTTTCCTGTCTGACTGATTTTGCTTGTTTTAAATACTGTTGATGTAGCTCGACCACACGAGAGGTAATATCCTGTTCACTGCTGTGGTTAACGATGACATCATCTGCCTTTTCCAGTCTGTCCTGACGGCTGGCCTGTGCAGCCAGAATATTTTCTACTTGCTCACGGCTTACTCCATCACGAGCCATGGTTCGGGTAATCTGTACTTCAACTGGGACATCAACAACTAAAACACGATCTGCCAAATGCATTAAATTGTTTTCAATGAGCAAAGGAACAACCCAGATGACATAGGGGGCAGTCACCTGGGTTAATTGCCGCTGTGTGTCTATTTGGATCAGTGGATGTAAAAGAGCATTGAGCCACTGTTTCTCTTCTGGGGCAGCGAAAATTTTTTGGCGCAACATTGCGCGATTAAGGCTACCATCGGGCGATAATATATTGGTCCCAAAGTGAGCTGTGATTGCTTGTAGTGCGGGGGTGCCAGGAGCGACAACTTCTCTGGCGATAATATCTGCATCAACAAGCGGGACACCAAGGGATGAAAATGCATTAGAGATAGTCGTTTTACCGCTACCAATTCCACCCGTAAGTGCAACAATATAAGTCATTCTATCCCTTTAAATATCTCTGATAGCATAATCGAATTGTAACTCAAGGGACGCTGATGGGCTATAAACAAACACATACAATTCCTGCTTTGGCAGTCTTGGGAAAAGATAACGAAATATGTAATTACCTTGTTAAGTTAATATTGCACCTAATTGAAAAATAGGCAGGTACATAGCCAGCAATAATAAACCGACAATCAAGGCCATTATTAACATCAACAAAGGTTCTAATGATTGAACCAATCTATCAGCAAGGTTGATTGATTTTTCTTGATACCATTCTGCAAGATTGAATAAAAATAATTCTAATTCTCCTGATTCTTCACCTATCATGACAAATTGTTGGCATAGCGCAGGGAAATATGCTGTTTGTTTTAATGCGTCACTCATTGGTATGCCTTGTTGAATTTGCCTGTGCAGGTTTTTCACGCCAGCGATAAAAACAGGATGCTGAGTTGCACTGAGGGCACATTCAAGCCCCGCAATTAGTGTTAATCCCGCTTTCTGTGTCATAAACAGGATATGAAATATTTGATTAGTCTGTTGATAAATAGTGAGTTGCTTAAAAATAGGGAATCTCAGGAAGAGCATTTTTTCTTTTGCTTTAAAAGTGGGAAAACGGTGACGTAGCCATAGATAACTGGTTAATAATATAAATATTATTAACAATAGTAATACGCCATGATGGATCAATAAATCAGATCCTGATAGAACCCACTGTGTTAACAAGGGCAGGGTGGCATTTAGCGAAGAATAGACTTGCCGGAATTCTGGCAGAACAAAGATCAACATCAGAATAATAACCAAAAAGCTCACAAAAGCGACTATCAAGGGATAGTGATAAGCCTTTTGAATTTTCTTCCCCAGCCTATTTTGCTGTTCCAACCGATTAATGATTAACTGGCAGCAGTTTTCAAGCTGGCCGGTTTGTTCTCCTACTGCGATAAGCTGACAGAACAAGGGAGAAAATAGCTTAGGATAGTGTTCGAGTGTGGTGGAGAATGCCTCTCCCTGACGAATTTTCTGAATTATATCCATCAATACACATCGCCAGAGAGCATATTTACACTCTTGCAGTAAAATAGTCAGTCCCTTGAGTAAAGGGATGCCTGAAGTCAGTAACGAACTTAACTGATGAATAAAATGCAGGCGATAGGCAATTTCCTTTTTGCTGTAATAAATAATTTTTTTACATTTAATGGTATAGGGTTGAAGATCGAGATGGCTGAGGTATTGGAATACACTTTTTTTATTGTGCCCAATACTCTCCCCTGTTATGGCTTTTCCATTCTTGTTAATTGCCTGCCATTGGTAAATATATTCTATTTTCATACTGTCTCATGGCCTGTAATCTGATAAATCTCTTCAAGAGTGGTGATTCCTTTTTCCGCTAATGTCAGCCCTGCGGAAAAAAGCGTTGCATCTTGTTGTGAGGCAAGTAGATGTGGGAAGCTGGCGTTAGAACACTCAGACAGGGCTTGCTGGAGTTCAGGTTTGATTTCGAGAAATTCATAGATGGCAGTTCTGCCGTAATAGCCAGAAAAGCAGTGATCACAACCGACCGCATTCCATTTTTTTATAGATGCTGAACCAGTAATATTAGGGATCTCTGTGGATATATTGTCTTGTTGTCGGCAATGGGGGCAAAGCTTACGAACCAGTCGCTGAGCAATAATTAGTTTCACACATGAGGCTGTGGTATAGCCAGAAATTCCCAGATTATGCAGGCGAGATAACGTATCAATAGTGGAATTGGTATGCAGGGTTGATAAAACCAAGTGGCCTGTTTGAGCTGCTTTCATTGATATTTCAGCGGTTTCATTGTCACGGATCTCGCCAACCATAATAATATCGGGATCTTGGCGCAATAATGCCCTGAGAACTTTGGCGAAATCCAGACTAATTTTGTTATTAACTGGTGTTTGGTTGATGCCATTTAAAGGAATTTCGACAGGATCTTCGACACTACAGATATTCTTTTTCGCTTGGTTTAAATATTGCAGGCAGCTATACAATGTGACTGTCTTTCCGCTGCCAGTCGGTCCAGTGACTAAAATCATCCCTTGTGGTAAATGGAGTTTCTGTTGTAAAAGTTGTAATTGTGGTTCAGGCAACCCTAACTGTTCCAGAGATAGTTGATGTATGGTATTTAAAATACGCAGGACTATTTTTTCTCCATGTAGTGTGGGGAGTGTTGATATACGAATCGCATAACTGTTTTTGTTATCACTCCAGTCAAATTGCCCATCCTGAGGCTGGCGTTTTTCAGCGATATTGAGTTTTGCCATGATTTTTAAGCGAGCAGGAATACCCGTATTCATTTGAGAAGGAGGTGCCTGCATGGTATGTAATGTACCATCAACTCGAATACGTATTTGGTAACCACGTTGAGATGGTTCAAAATGAATATCTGAAGCTCTTTTTTGTATTGAAGTTAATATTGTCTGATTAATTAATTGAATAACGGGTGTGTCTATTTCTTCATCATGGAGATTGTTGGTTTGTATTGCATCATGATAATGAGTATGGTGGCTATCAAGGTGATTTATACGGTACGGTTCCTCTTCATCACTTTCTGAACAGTAATTTTTTGCTGACATTAATGAATTTTCTTGTGTCAACATCGATTCTATTTTTGCTTGTGGCCAAATATCTACATTAACGATTAAACCTGAAATAAATCTCAGTGCGGCAATGAAATCCTCATTAGGTGGTTTATTACAGGCAATTGTGATTGTATGGAAATCTTTTTTTATAATAATGGCCTGATATCGTTGACACAGCTCTTTTATTTCTTTTTCCATTAAAAGGTGATCCTTATTTATCATTATATTTATTCCTTTAATATTGGTGTGACTTATACTCGATAAACTTCAAGTTGCAATCCGCAAGACGACGCGAGGCCTTATATTTCCCCGCTGCGCGGGAAAATATAACACGCATCTTGAAGTTGGATTGGTATAATGGTTTTCTCTTTAATTTAAAGCCTGTCAGGAATGAAAATAACTGTTTAAAATTTCAAGGTTTCCTGACATTTTAGTTTTAACGATTCATTTTCAGATTCACAAATCGCTTCCCATTGAGTGAACCCCGTCTTCGTATCCTGAATAGGTTTTAACGTGGCATGGAGTCCATTAAGGTTTTGCTGGCCCACTATTGTTATCTCCCCCTCTTTTACTGAGATGGTGCTGATATAGCGGCTATTGTGGCCTGATGGAATGGAAGGGTGACCAGAGTGACAATTTTTATAATTTGCAGCCTCGAAGCGACACAGTTCCACACCTGATTTATAAGGCACAATAGCTTGTAGCATATCGGTTAATGCGGCTTTTTGGATATATCCCTGATAACTGGGAATGGCAATTGCGCCGAGAATAGACACGATAGCCATAACAACCATCACTTCAATTAAGGTAAATCCTTGTTGTTTCATTTTTTCTCCTTGTATACATATCTGGACTGATTGCCATGTTCAATAGCAGGTATACCCTTCATCTTTTAAGTTGCAATCTATTGGGTATCGGTGCCAATAATCATGGAGAAAAAAGAGAAAAATAAAATATGGTTAATAAAAATTATGAAGCAGGCTCGAAAAAATAACTTTATGTTACATTTTTTTGCACAAATTTTTCGAGTCTGCCCGTAAATAAGAAACCATCCGATATATTGGCCGATTGAAGGTGCTAACATGCTAACTTGTTACACCTTATGCCATAGCATTACGCTTAATGAAGTTGATTGATATTGGCCATACTGGAAGGGTGATTTTGGCAAGGTGATATTAAATATTAAGGGGGAGGTAAAAGAATGAAACTGCATGAAGGGTGGATTGATGGTGCGAGAAAGGTGATTTCCCCGCATTGTGATCTGCGCCCAGAAGAAGAAACACCCGCATTATTGGTTATTCATAACATCAGTTTACCTCCTGGCAAGTTTGGTGGCCCTTATATTGATCAATTATTTATGGGAACATTAGATCCTAAAGCCGATCCTTTTTTTGATGAAATTAAGCACTTACGTGTTTCTGCTCACTGCTTAATCCGGCGCGATGGTGAGGTTGTACAATATGTTCCTTTCAATAAAAGAGCTTGGCATGCTGGTGTTTCCTGCTACTGTGACCGTGAGAAATGTAATGATTTTTCGATAGGCATTGAACTGGAAGGCACAGATTATGAGGAATTTACTGAAATTCAGTACACTAAATTAGCGGAAGTTACTGAGCTGCTTATTAGCCAATATCCTGATATTCGTGACAATATTACAGGACACAGCGATATCGCACCGGGAAGGAAAACCGATCCTGGACCTTATTTTTATTGGGAACATTACCGTCAATTATTGCAGGAGCGAGTTGGATGACTCTCTTTATTCTATTGTTAATACTGGCATGGGAACGTGTTTTTAAGATGAGGGATCACTGGCAACTGGAACGCTATCTAGCCCCGGCTTTTGCCAGACTCAAATCACATTCACTATGGGGTAGCCTGGGCATGACCTTTCTGGTCGCTTTATTGACATGGAAGCTTATTGATATTTCTAGCTCTGTTGCTTTTGGTATGCTCGCGATTGTGCTGGGTATCATAATCAGTCTGTTATGTATTGGTGCAGGCAGGCTGCGGCATGATTACCGCGGATATCTTCAGGCTGTACGCCAGGATGATTTTGGGCAGCAGAAAAAGTATCTTGCTCGTCTGACGATGATTCGGGGAATATTACCTGACACCACAAAAGAAGAGCGGTTGCGTGAGATACAGAATTCATTGATTTGGATAAATTTCCGTTATTATCTTGCCCCTATTTTTTGGTTGGCTGTCTTGGGTCAATTCGGTCCGGCGGTTTTGATGGGGTATGGTTGCCTGAGAGCTTATCAACGTTGGTTGGCCCAGCACGCAACGGCAGTGCAGAGAGCACAATCTGGCGTTGACGGGATACTGCATTGGCTGGATTGGCTTCCTGCACGGTTGGCAGGTATTACCTATGCTTTGTTAGGACATGGAGAGAGAGCCTTACCCGCCTGGATTGCATCACTCACTGATTTTCGGTCATCACAATACAAGGTAGTTAGTCAATTAGCACAATTCGCATTAAGTAAAGAACCCCGTCTTGACCCTATAGAAACACCTGTTGCTGCCGTAACATTAGCGAAAAAAGCGACCTTTACTATTGTGATTATTGTCGCGCTGTTGACGATTTATGGCGCATTAGTTTGACACACAAGAGAGATAGAGGGCCAGGAAGCCCTTTATTTTTCTGCTGGGGAAATTTTAGGGATAGCGGCTTGAACTTACCAGTGGCATCGGGAACCGTTGTTTGAGTCTGGCTATTTTGATTGACTTATGAATTGTCTGTAATGATTTTTGCCTGAATTTTAATTCATGTTTTTTTGCATAATTCCGAGTTTTTATCTTGCTGTAACGTTTCATTTTGCTCATCTATGCGTTTAAAAAACGTTAAATCTCCCTGATATCTCCTATCTAAAAATCCTCTCTGGTTATAATTTTCTAATAAAATTTAAAATATTTTGTTAAAATTTGCAGGTTTTTATGATTTAGCCCAAGGTCTTTATAGACAGCTAGTGAATACTTTGTTACTTTAAGACCCTGTATTCTAAATTGGTATTACCAATTGACTTTGACCTGTTAACTAGGATTTAATGGCTAAGATTTAGTCAGTAAGACTTAGCTGAGTAGGGCATAGTCCAAAGCAACATTTACTTATTGAATGGCTTACAGCAGATATGGCCTATAGCAAGATTCGCCAACCAAAGTTATCAGATGTGATTGAGCAGCGTCTTGAACAGCTCATTCTCGAAGGCTCGCTACGCCCGGGAGAAAAACTGCTGCCTGAGCGTGAGCTGGCAAAGCAGTTTGAAGTATCACGTCCTTCATTACGCGAAGCCATTCAAAAATTGGAAGCCAAAGGCTTTCTTTTCCGTCGTCAAGGGGGCGGAACTTTTGTGCAGAACAATCTGTGGCAAAGTTTCAGCGACCCACTTGCCCAACTTATTGCAGAGAATCAAGAATCCCAGTTCGATCTCCTTGAAGCCCGCCATGCGTTAGAGGGGATTGCTGCTTATTATGCCGCCCTTAGAGGAACTGATGAGGATTTCCAACGCATTGAGCAAAGCCATCTTGCCATTCAAGAAGCACAACAAAGTGGTGATGTGAATGCGGAATCTGATGCTGTCTTGCAATACCAACTTGTTGTCACAGAAGCTGCCCATAATGTGGTATTGCTGCATTTATTGCGCTGTATGATCCCAATGTTAGAACAAAATATCAGGCGCAATTTTGAAGTTATCTATACCCGTAAAGAAATGTTGGCAGCTGTTAGTAACCACAGGGCTGAAATTTTTCGCTCTATTATGGCGAGAGAACCGGAAAAAGCCCGTGAGGCTTCCCATCGTCATCTGGCCTTTATTGAAGAAGTTTTATTGGATCTGACTCGTGAACGTACTCGCCGTGAGCGTTCATTGAGGCGGCTCCAGCAACATCAGGAATAAGAGCCTGTCCCTTGGAACGTCATAGACAAATCAAATTCCCGAATGGGGTGGGTTCTAACTTAACTGTACAGATTTGACTGCTGCGTTTGTACAGTTTGTCAACTCTTTTCAAGAGTTTTAGCAGCAATATACAGCAGGGCCTATCTTCCGGTCATAACAGGCAGTTTCGTCAAAAGGTATGACCAGAAGATAGGCTCCAATAACCATTAGAAAATAGATAACAGATAAGGAATACACCATGTCAGATATTTTGAAAAATGACGTGGATCCGATCGAAACTCGCGATTGGTTACAGGCGATCGAATCGGTCATCCGTGAAGAAGGTGTTGAGCGTGCTCAGTTCTTGATTGATCAGGTTTTGAATGAAGCTCGTAAAGGTGGTGTTAGCGTTGCTGCAGGTGCTGCAAGCCGTGATTACATCAACACTATTCCTGCTGAGAATGAGCCTGCTTACCCTGGCAACCTGGATTTAGAGCGCCGCATCCGCTCTGCTATTCGCTGGAATGCGGTGATGACCGTTCTGCGTGCATCTAAAAAAGATCTGGAGCTGGGTGGTCACATGGCTTCATTCCAGTCTTCCGCTACCGTTTATGACGTATGTTTTAACCACTTCTTCCGCGCTCGTAACGAAAATGATGGCGGTGACCTGGTATACTTCCAGGGCCACATTTCCCCTGGCGTTTACGCACGTGCGTTCCTTGAAGGCCGTCTGACAGAAGAGCAGATGAACAACTTCCGTCAGGAAATCGGTGGTAATGGCCTGTCTTCTTACCCGCATCCAAAACTGATGCCTGACTTCTGGCAGTTCCCAACTGTTTCAATGGGTCTGGGACCAATTTCCGCTATTTATCAGGCTAAATTCCTGAAATATCTGGAAAACCGTGGCCTGAAAGATACTTCTAAACAAACCGTTTACGCTTTCCTGGGCGACGGTGAGATGGATGAACCAGAATCTAAAGGTGCGATCACTATCGCAACTCGTGAAAAACTGGATAACCTGGTATTCGTCATCAACTGTAACTTGCAGCGTCTGGATGGCCCAGTAACCGGTAACGGCAAAATTGTTAACGAACTGGAAGGGATCTTCGAAGGTGCTGGCTGGCAGGTACTGAAAGTCCTGTGGGGTGAGCGTTGGGACGAACTGCTGCGTAAAGACACCAGTGGTAAACTGGTTCAATTGATGAACGAAACGCTGGACGGCGACTATCAGACATTCAAGTCTAAAGATGGTGCTTATGTTCGTGAACACTTCTTCGGTCGTTACCCGGAAACAGCTGCATTAGTCAAAGATATGACTGATGACGAAATTTGGGCTTTGAACCGTGGCGGTCACGATCCGAAGAAAGTTTACGCTGCACTGAAAAAAGCACAGGATACCACGGGCAAACCAACTGTAATCTTGGCTCAGACCATTAAAGGTTACGGTATGGGTGATACCGCTGAAGGTAAGAACATTGCTCACCAGGTTAAGAAAATGAACATGGAAGGCGTTCGTCAGTTCCGTGATCGTTTCAATGTGCCGGTATCTGATGAGCAGCTCGAAAACTTGCCATACGTCAATTTCGATAAAGATTCTGAAGAATCTAAGTACCTGCATGAGCGTCGTAACGCACTGGGTGGTTATGTACCAAGCCGTCGCGTTAACTTTGACGAGAAACTGGAAATCCCAGCGCTGGAAGAATTCAGCTCGCTGCTGGAAGAACAATCCAAAGAAATTTCTACCACTATCGCTTTCGTTCGTGCACTGAATGTCATGCTGAAGAACAAGTCGATCAAAGATCGTCTGGTTCCAATTATTGCTGACGAAGCACGTACCTTCGGTATGGAAGGTCTGTTCCGTCAAATCGGTATCTACAGCCCTAATGGTCAGCAATATACTCCGCAAGACCGTGAGCAAGTTGCATACTATAAAGAAGATGCAAAAGGCCAGATCCTGCAAGAAGGTATCAACGAGCTGGGTGCTGCTTCATCTTGGCTGGCTGCTGCAACTTCTTACAGCACCAATAACCTGCCAATGATCCCGTTCTACATCTACTACTCCATGTTCGGATTCCAGCGTATTGGTGACCTGTGCTGGGCAGCGGGTGACCAGCAAGCGCGTGGCTTCCTGGTTGGTGGTACTTCTGGTCGTACGACTCTGAACGGTGAAGGTTTGCAGCATGAAGATGGCCACAGCCATATTCAGTCCCTGACTATTCCTAACTGTATCTCTTATGATCCCGCATTCGCTTATGAAGTTGCTGTTATCATGCAAGATGGTCTGGAGCGTATGTATGGTGAGCAACAAGAGAATATCTACTACTACATCACCACGCTGAACGAAAACTACCACATGCCAGCCATGCCGGAAGGTGCTGAAGAAGGCATCCGTAAAGGTATCTACAAGCTGGAAAGCCTGGAAGGTGAAAAAGGTAAAGTGCAGTTGCTGGGTTCTGGCTCTATCCTGCGTCACGTTCGTGAAGCCGCGAAGATCCTGTCTGCTGAATACGGCATTGGTTCCGATGTATACAGCGTGACTTCCTTCACCGAACTGGCTCGTGATGGTCAGGATTGTGAGCGTTGGAACATGCTGCACCCATCAGAAGAAGCTCGTGTTCCTTATATTGCTCAGATCATGAACGAAGCTCCGGCTGTTGCTTCTACTGACTACATGAAACTGTTTGCAGAGCAAGTCCGTAGCTTCGTTCCTGTAAGCGATTACCGTGTATTGGGCACTGACGGTTTTGGTCGTTCTGACAGTCGTGAAAATCTGCGTCATCACTTTGAAGTTGATGCTTCTTATGTGGTTGTTGCGGCTCTGGGTGAACTGGCTAAACGTGGCGAAGTTGATGTGAAAGCCGTTGAAGAAGCTATCAAGAAATACAACATCAACCCAGAAAAAGTTAACCCACGTCTGGCATAAGAGGTAAAGATTCATGTCTATCGAAATTAACGTGCCTGATATTGGTGCAGATGAAGTTGAAGTTACCGAGATTTTGGTGAAAGTAGGTGACACAGTAGAAGCAGAACAGTCACTGATTACGGTTGAAGGTGACAAAGCTTCTATGGAAGTTCCTTCTCCACAGGCGGGTGTAGTTAAAGAAATCAAAGTTGCCGTTGGCGACAAAGTTGCAACCGACAAGCTGATCATGATTTTTGAATCCGCAAACGGTACGGCAGAAGCTGCACCTGCACCGCAAGCGGCGGTAGCTCCAGCAGCGGTAGCAGTAGAAAGCAAAGAAGTGAATGTGCCAGATATCGGTGGTGACGAAGTTGAAGTGACCGAAATCATGGTAAAAGTGGGTGATACTGTGACTGAAGAGCAGTCACTGATCACGGTTGAAGGTGACAAGGCTTCAATGGAAGTGCCTGCTCCATTCGCGGGTACAGTGAAAGAGATCAAAATCGCGGCTGGCGATAAAGTGAAAACGGGTTCTCTGATCATGCTCTTTGAAGTAGCAGGTTCAGGTGCTGCTCCAGCGGTAGCACAGGCAGCGGCTCCAGTAGCAGCGCCTGCGGCTTCTGCGGTAAAAGAAGTTAACGTACCCGATATCGGTGGTGACGAAGTTGAAGTGACCGAAATCATGGTAAAAGTGGGTGATACCATTGCTGAAGAGCAGTCACTGATCACAGTTGAAGGTGACAAGGCCTCAATGGAAGTGCCTGCACCATTTGCGGGTACGGTGAAAGAGATCAAAATCGCGGCTGGCGATAAAGTGAAAACTGGCTCTCTGATCATGGTATTCGAGGTTGCGGGTGCGGCTTCAGTGCCAGCGCCAGCAGTCGCTCCGGCTCCTGCGGCTGAACCTGCGAAAGCAGCACCAGCGCCAGCAGCAAGCAAGCCGGCAGAAGGCAAAAATGAGTTTGCCGAAAATGACGCTTACGTTCACGCGACTCCAGTCATTCGTCGTCTGGCGCGTGAATTTGGCGTAAATCTGGCTAAAGTAAAAGGAACTGGCCGTAAGGGTCGCATCCTGCGCGAAGACGTTCAGACTTATGTGAAAGAGGCGATCAAACGTGCAGAAGCAGCGCCTGCTGCTGCGGGTGGCGGTCTGCCAGGCATGCTGCCGTGGCCAAAAGTTGATTTCAGCAAATTTGGTGAAATCGAAGAAGTTGAAATGAGCCGTATCCAGAAAATTTCTGGTGCTAACCTCAGCCGTAACTGGGTCATGATCCCTCACGTTAATCTGTTTGATGAAGCGGATATCACTGAAGTTGAAGAGTTCCGTAAACAGCAGAACAAAGAAGCTGAAAAGAAACAGCTTGGCGTGAAAATCACTCCGCTGGTGTTTGTCATGAAAGCCGCTGCGAAAGCATTGGAAGCAATGCCTCGCTTTAACAGCTCCATTTCTGAAGATGGCCAGAAGCTGATCCTGAAAAAATATGTCAACATCGGTATCGCGGTTGATACACCTAACGGTTTGGTGGTTCCTGTATTCAAGGATGTCAACAAGAAAGGCCTCATGGAACTGTCCAGAGAACTGGCTGAAGTTTCCAAGAAAGCACGTGCTGGTAAGCTGACTGCTTCCGACATGCAGGGTGGTTGCTTCACTATCTCCAGCCTGGGTGGTATCGGTACTACCGGCTTTGCACCAATTGTGAATGCGCCAGAAGTGGCCATCATGGGGCTGTCTCGTTCTTCCATGAAACCCGTCTGGAATGGCAAGGAATTTGTTCCGCGCCTGATTCTGCCTATGTCTCTGTCTTTCGACCACCGTGTGATCGATGGGGCAGATGGTGCACGTTTCATCACTTATATTAATCAATTGATGAGCGATATCCGCCGTTTGGTGATGTAATGCAAA
Organism: Xenorhabdus sp. SGI240; assembly: GCF_040081915.1. Classification (NCBI taxonomy): domain Bacteria; kingdom Pseudomonadati; phylum Pseudomonadota; class Gammaproteobacteria; order Enterobacterales; family Morganellaceae; genus Xenorhabdus; species Xenorhabdus sp. SGI240. The sequence goes on along the minus strand of NZ_JBEBMB010000004.1, from coordinate 77,122 downwards.
GGCCGGTAAATATACCGGCCTGATAATGACTATCGTGACAGAGTTTTTCGTCTTGCATCTGGCAGGTTGGGATTTCTGTCACGTTAACGCGCTTTTCAGGTTATTTACAATTCTGTAAACTGCTCGCGGTGTGTACGTCCCGGTGGAATATGGTTTTTTTTCGTCTGACCCGCCGGACAAACAATTAAGAGGTCATGATGAGTACTGAAATTAAAGCCCAGGTAGTGGTGCTTGGAGCAGGCCCGGCAGGGTATTCTGCTGCTTTCCGTTGTGCGGACTTAGGTTTGGATACGGTTCTGGTTGAACGTTACGCTACTTTGGGTGGTGTTTGCCTGAATGTGGGTTGTATTCCATCTAAGGCTCTGTTGCATGTTGCTAAAGTGATTGAAGAAGCAAAAGCACTGGCACAGCATGGTATCGTGTTTGGTGAACCGCAAACTGATATTGATAAGATCCGTCTCTGGAAAGAAAAAGTTATTTCTCAGTTGACAGGGGGTCTGGGCGGCATGGCTAAGGGCCGTAAAGTTAACGTTGTTAACGGTGTTGGTAAATTCACCGGTGCTAACACTCTGGTGGTAGAAGGCGAGAACGGCGCAACAACGATCAATTTTGAGAATGCCATTATCGCAGCGGGTTCACGCCCAATTCAGCTACCATTCATTCCACATAATGATCCTCGTGTATGGGATTCTACCGATGCACTGGAGCTGAAAACCGTTCCAGGACGCCTGTTAGTGATGGGCGGTGGTATTATCGGTCTGGAAATGGGGACTGTTTACCACGCTCTGGGTTCTCAGATCGATGTGGTAGAAATGTTCGACCAGGTTATTCCTGCGGCGGATAAAGACGTTGTTAAAGTGTTCACTAAACGCATCAGCAAGAAGTTCAACTTGATGCTGGAAACGAAAGTGACCGCAGTAGAAGCGAAAGAAGATGGCATCTACGTAACAATGGAAGGTAAGAAAGCACCGGCAGAGCCACAGCGTTATGATGCGGTTCTGGTTGCTATCGGTCGTGTACCGAACGGTAAACTGATTGATGCTGGCAAAGCGGGCGTCGAAGTTGATGAACGTGGCTTTATCCGTGTGGATAAACAAATGCGCACTAACGTGCCGCACATCTTTGCTATCGGTGATATCGTTGGTCAGCCAATGCTGGCACACAAAGGTGTTCACGAAGGTCACGTTGCTGCTGAAGTTATTTCTGGTAAGAAACATTACTTCGATCCAAAAGTTATTCCCTCCATCGCTTACACTGAGCCAGAAGTGGCATGGGTTGGCCTGACCGAGAAAGAAGCGAAAGAAAAAGGCATCAGCTACGAAACTGCGACTTTCCCATGGGCAGCCTCCGGTCGTGCAATTGCCTCTGACTGTTCAGATGGCATGACTAAACTGATTTTTGATAAAGAAAGTAACCGTATTATCGGTGGTGCCATTGTGGGTACTAACGGCGGTGAACTGCTGGGTGAAATCGGTCTGGCTATCGAAATGGGTTGTGATGCAGAAGATATCGCTCTGACTATCCACGCTCACCCAACCCTGTACGAATCAATTGGCATGGCTGCGGAAATTTACGAAGGCAGCATCACTGACTTGCCAAATCCTAAGGCAAAGAAAAAGAAATAATTCTTTAGATTTTGCAGTAGGTTAAAAAGAAATTTTAAACGGCTTTCAAACAGGAAAGCCGTTTTTATTTACAGATAGTTGCAGTAGAAGTTAAGGAATTTTCAGGCCAAAATAACAACATATAGCATTTAAAACTTTAATACTCTCTCCAGACTCATTTATCCAGAATTTTATTATGGTTTAATGTTGATTTTATGTGAATGAATTAACATGCTATTCAAATTTTGGTATGCTAAACGCCCGAATCTGGGCATAATTCTGATGTTATGCGAGCAAAATCCTCTGACCTTGCACCCTTAGTGATTGTTTTTAGATGATCATTTTCAATGATCGTTAGCGGGTGCTGACAGCCGGGTATATAAAATGACAATGAGAGCGAGGAGAAAGTCGTGCTAGAAGAATACCGCAAGCACGTAGCCGAGCGTGCAGCTCAAGGCATCGTCCCTAGGCCGTTAGACGCAGCTCAAGCAGCAGCGCTGGTCGAATTACTGAAGAACCCACCTAAAGGTGAAGAAGATTTCCTGGTAGATTTACTGACCCATCGTGTCCCTCCTGGTGTAGATGAAGCTGCTTATGTTAAAGCAGGTTTCCTCGCTGCCGTTGTTAAGGGAGAAACTGATTCTCCTTTGGTGACACAGGAAAAAGCCATTGAATTATTGGGAACCATGCAGGGTGGGTATAATATCCACGCTTTAATTGATGCCCTAGATGATGAAAAGTTGGCTCCGATTGCGGCGAAAGCACTTTCTCATACTTTGCTGATGTTCGACAGCTTCTACGATGTGGAAGAAAAAGTAAAAGCGGGTAATGTCCATGCCAAACAGATTATGCAATCGTGGGCAGATGCAAAATGGTTCCTTGGGCGTCCTGAATTAGCGGAAAAAATCACCGTTACCGTCTTTAAGGTCACGGGGGAAACCAACACCGATGATCTTTCTCCTGCTCCTGATGCGTGGTCACGCCCTGATATCCCCTTACATGCTTTGGCAATGCTCAAGAATGCCCGTGAAGGTATTGAGCCTGATCAAGCCGGTGTTGTAGGCCCGGTTAAGCAAATCGAAGCCCTGAGCAAGAAAGGCTATCCATTGGCCTACGTTGGGGATGTGGTGGGTACAGGCTCTTCCCGTAAATCAGCAACGAACTCCGTATTGTGGTTTATGGGGGAAGATATTCCGTTTGTCCCAAATAAACGTGGTGCCGGCGTGGTCTTGGGCGGAAAAATTGCCCCCATTTTCTTCAACACCATGGAAGATGCAGGTGCGTTGCCCATCGAAGTGGATGTTTCCAAACTGAATATGGGAGATGTGATTGATATCTATCCCTATAAAGGTGAAATCCGCCATCACGAATCCAATGAATTACTGGCTACTTTTGCCTTGAAAACCGATGTATTGATCGATGAAGTCCGTGCCGGTGGCCGTATTCCATTGATTATCGGTCGCGGTTTGACTGGCAAAGCACGTGAATCATTGGGTTTACCACACAGTGATGTATTCCGTCAGGCAAAAGCGGTTGCGAAAAGCGATCGTGGCTTCTCACTGGCACAGAAAATGGTTGGCCGGGCCTGCGGTAAACGTGGTATCCGTCCGGGGGAATATTGTGAGCCTAAGATGACTTCTGTGGGTTCCCAGGATACCACGGGACCAATGACGCGGGATGAATTGAAAGATTTGGCCTGTCTGGGCTTCTCTGCGGATCTGGTCATGCAATCATTCTGCCATACGGCTGCCTATCCAAAACCGGTTGATGTGACGACACACCATACTTTGCCTGATTTCATTATGAACCGTGGTGGCGTATCGTTGCGTCCGGGAGATGGCATTATCCACTCATGGTTGAACCGCATGTTATTGCCGGATACGGTGGGTACAGGCGGAGATTCCCATACCCGTTTCCCAATTGGTATTTCTTTCCCGGCGGGTTCAGGTCTGGTGGCATTTGCTGCGGCAACGGGCGTCATGCCGTTGGATATGCCAGAATCTGTACTGGTTCGCTTTAAAGGAAAAATGCAGCCTGGAATCACTTTGCGTGATCTGGTTCATGCCATTCCTTATTATGCGATTCAGCAAGGTTTGCTGACCGTTGAGAAGAAAGGCAAGAAAAACATCTTCTCTGGTCGTATTCTTGAGATTGAAGGTTTGCCTGAACTCAAAGTCGAACAGGCATTCGAGTTGGCTGATGCGTCTGCCGAACGTTCTGCGGCAGGATGTACCATCAAGCTGGATAAAGAGCCAATCATTGAATACTTGCAATCGAACATTGTTTTGCTGAAATGGATGATTGCGGAAGGTTACGGTGATCGCAGGACATTGGAACGCCGTATTATCGGTATGGAAAACTGGCTGAATGATCCTCAATTGTTGGCAGCGGATGCAGATGCTGAATACGCAGCCGTTATTGAGATCGATCTGGCAGACATTAAAGAGCCTATTTTATGTGCACCTAATGATCCCGATGATGCACGTCTGTTATCTGATGTGGCTAACAGCAAAATTGACGAAGTTTTCATTGGCTCTTGCATGACGAATATTGGTCATTTCCGTGCGGCGGGTAAATTACTGGATCAGCATAAAGGCCAGTTACCGACTCGCTTATGGGTTGCTCCTCCGACTAAGATGGACGCTGCTCAATTAACGGAAGAAGGTTATTACAGTGTTTTCGGCAAGAGCGGAGCACGCATTGAGATCCCGGGGTGTTCATTGTGTATGGGGAATCAGGCACGTGTGGCGGATGGTGCAACAGTGGTATCCACTTCCACCCGTAACTTCCCTAACCGCCTGGGTTCCGGTGCCAATGTTTACCTTGCTTCGGCGGAGTTGGCGGCTGTCGCTTCACTGTTGGGGCGCTTGCCAACGCCGGAAGAGTATTTGCAGTTCATGGATAAAGTCGATGAAAGCGCTGCCGATACTTATCGCTACCTCAATTTTGATCAATTGAATCAATACACAGAGAAAGCGGAAGACGTGATCTTCCAAACCGCAGTATAAAAAAGTATATTGCAATGTATGGGGAAGCAAATGCTTCCCCTTTTTTTGTTTTTCGGCCTATCGTTTTATAACAATTTCGTAGTAGTTTTTGTCTCAGTTTGTGGGCGGCTTCAGAGGTGGAAATGGCAGAACTGTTTAAAATCCAAATGGAATTATTTGGCATCTGTAAAAATAGTAGGTGAGGGGGTATGTGATGGAATATGAATTTATGCAGGATATTGCCGGCCAAGTAACAACATCCTTTTCAATGGATCATGAAGCCATTGGTCATTGGTTGAATGAAGAAGTGAAAGGCGATTTGTGTGTATTGGATAAAATCATTGTGGCCTTGCAAGAGATTAAAGGGAGTGAACGCCAGTGGCAGTTGGCGGGTCATGAATATACGCTATTAATGAGTGAAGATGAGATCATGATCAGGGCCAATCAACTTCAATTTGATACAGAGGTTATAGAAGAAGGAATGAGTTACTACGATAACGAGAGTCTGGCTTTTTGTGGGACAGATGATTTTATCAAGATGTTGGGAGACTACAGAGAATTTATTTTGCACAAAAATAAAACATAAGTGGCCGTGTTCAAGCCATGAAGGCTTTCTGCCATAATTTATATTCCACACATTCTTGTGTTGTGATAGTGGCTTTCTATTCTTTGAACGCAAAGTTTTTGAACAAAAAGCTATTTTTGAACGGGAGCCTATCTCTGCGAGTCGTGTTCGTTGTGAATAACGGCATTGAACGGAAATAGGCTCCAACAATCACGGTGGGCTTTGTATGGAAAAGATCAATCTGTCAAATGAGATTGATAAAGCGGCAAACTGGTTTACCAACAATCAGGATCTACTGATTCAGTATGTGGTAAACATCGTATCTGCCTTTTTGATCCTTATCGTTGGCTTATTTGTTGCCAAGTTGGTTAATAAAGCCATTAAGCGTGTTATGTCCCTACGTGGCATTGATGCCACCATTTCTGATTTTCTGGCCGCGATTATTCGTTACGCCATCATCGCGTTTACGATTATTGCTGTTCTTGGGAAATTGGGTATTCAGACTGCTTCTGTGATTGCAGTCATCGGTGCCGCAGGTTTAGCGGTAGGTCTGGCATTGCAAGGCTCACTGTCTAATTTTGCTGCCGGTGTTTTATTGGTGCTTTTCCGCCCACTGCGTACTGGCGAATATGTCAGCATTGGTGCCGTGGAAGGAACTGTCATGCAAGTACAGATTTTCTCGACAACATTGCGCACGGCAGATGGCCGTATCATTGTGATCCCTAACGGTAAGATTATCGCGGACAATATTATCAATATCAGCCGTGAACCTGATCGCCGTACCCAAATTATGGTAGGTGTTGCGTATGATGCGGATATTGATGAAGTGAAAAGAGTGTTGGGTGATGTGATTCAGGAAGATAAACGCATTCAACATGAAAAAGGTGTCACTATTCGCCTGCATGAAATGGCACCTTCATCATTGAACTTTATTGTGCGTGTGTGGACCACCAATGGTGACGCCTGGAACGTCTATTGGGATTTGATGGAAAACTTTAAGCGTGCTTTGGATAGGCACAATATCGGCATTCCATTCCCGCAAATGGATGTTTATCTGCATCAGCAAAATGGTGTTTTACAGAAGAAGACGGACGAATAATCAAGATATCGTGGTGTGAGAATTTCTCACATCACCTTTCCTAATGATGTATTAGAATCATTCATTTTTACTAATGCATTATCTTGTTTAATATGCACTGATATCGTAACTAATTGAATAATTATTAGGAATCTTTGCATGTTTTCAACATTTATTCAGGGCTTTTTTCTTAGTGCTGCGATGATCCTTCCGCTTGGACCCCAAAATGTATTTGTCATGCAGCAAGGGAGCAGGAAACAGTTCCATTTAATGAGTGCAACATTATGCTCCACCAGTGATGCTCTGCTTATTATGGTGGGAATATTTGGTGGTAGTGCCCTGCTGGGGCAATCTATACTTTTATTGCAAGCGGTGACATGGGGAGGCGCTGTATTTTTACTATGGTATGGCTGGGGCGCTTTTCGAACTGCGTTATCGGCAGAAGTCGAATTTTCCCGTGCTGAAAAAATTATCCAAAGCCGTTGGCGAGTTATCGTCACGCTATTCGCTGTGACATGGCTGAATCCCCATGTTTATTTGGATACCTTTGTCGTATTGGGCAGTATAGGCGGACAATTGTCAGCCGAACTTCGGTCGTGGTTTACCATTGGGGCAGTGATGGCGTCGATCAGTTGGTTTTTTGCCTTGTCATTCTTGTCTGCATGGTTTTCGCCTGTGCTTAATCAACCCAGAGCGCAACGGATCATCAATATTTTCATTGGTTGTGTGATGTGGTATATCGCCTGGGGCTTAATTCAGCAAGGATATAGATTTTTTATCAATCACAATATTTCTCTATAGATTACTTCTCTCTAGAGAATGTGCTAATGTTTTTGAAAGCGCCTTATTCATGTAACTTTAGGAGGTCTTGTGAAACGTAGATCACTGGTATTGGCCGCAATGATGGCTTTAGGAAGCCTGTCTTGCATGACAGCTTCCGCTGCTGACTCACTCTCTATTCCACATATTTCCACTTCTGGTAATGCGATAGTTAAAGCGGCACCAGATATGGCTACCCTGGTAATCCATGTGAGTGAAACGCAAAAGGGTGCGGCAGAAGCAAAGAAAAAAGTCGATGAACGAGTGGCGAAATATTTTGATTTTCTGAAAAACAGTGGCATCGAAAAAAAAGATATTGATGCTGCTAATTTGCGCACCCAGCCAGAATATCAATATGAACAAAAGAGTGGAAAATCGAGTATTACAGGTTATCGGGCGTCGCGTTCAGTTGAAGTGAAAGTTAACAAGCTAGAGCAACTGAATGCCTTATTGGATGGTGCCCTGAAAGCAGGGCTGAATGAAATTAACTCGGTTCAGTTTGGTGTCAATAATCCGCAACGTTATCGCGATGAAGCCAGACAAAAAGCCATCGAGAATGCCATTCAACAGGCAACGACATTGGCAAAAGGGTTCAACAGTAAGTTAGGCCCTGTGTATAGCATTAATTATCGTGCGCCTGAAGCTGTGCCTATACCAATGAGTCGTCTTAAATACCAGGATGATTTGTTGGCAGTGCCCGCTTCTGGCTCTGCCAGCGAAACTTACGAACCACAGAGCATAGAGTTTTCTGATCATGTTGATGCCGTTTTTGAATTACAGCGTTAATGAGCATCATCTTCCTGACGTAACATCTGGCGTCCTCGTTTTAGCAGGGCGTCAGTGACTTTTCTCATCGTTCCGCTTTCAGGGGCAAAACGATGCCAATAAAGCATACGGCGTTGGCACAGCCCTGGTGTGAGATCGACTAACTCACCGGCTTTTAGCTCTTTGTCGATTTGCAAGTGTGGGATCATGCAACAAGTCGAACTTTGTTTTGCCAGTTGAACGAATGCTTCAGAAGAATTCACGATATGGCAGGGCACACTTCCCGGCGATAAATCGAAATTCTGTTGTAAAAATGCTTGATGCATATCATCTAAATGGTCAAATGCAACCGCAGGTGCTTTCAGTAATGCTGAACGCGTGACGCCATTCGGGAAAAAACGGTCTGCAAACGCCGGAGAGGCGACAAACAGGTAATCCAGAGCGCCTAATTTATCAACTAAGCAGCTTGGCAGAGGTTGAGACTGAATACTAATTGCACCGACGACTTCACCACGCCGTAAACGCTCCTGAGTACGGGTTTCATCTTCTACTTGAATATTTAACCGAATAGGTAGATCAGACAAAACCGGATGGAGGGCCGGTAAAAGCCACGTTGCCAGGCTGTCTGCATTAACAGCAAGGGAAAGCAATAACGGGATCTCATTACTATTTTCATCACCCAGCCATTGTGCTTCCAGCATTTCCACCTGATGTAATAGCGCAAGCAACTTTTGCCCTTGCTCTGTCGGGTGGGGAGGAACAGTGCGTACCAATAGTGGCTGACCAAACATATTTTCTAATTGCTTGATTCTCTGGGATACCGCTGATTGAGTAATACAAAGTTTTTGCGCTGCCCGCTCGAAACCACGTTCTTTGATCACTGCGTCTAATGCTTGCAATGATCGGTAATCAGGACGTTTCATTGAAAATAAGATTCTCCGTGTTTGCACTTTTTGTGTTACAGCTCAATAAAAACCATTATGTGGCCTAACCAGCACTATGCCATATTTTTTCATGAGGTGAGCCAATATTGTTTATACTAGCCGTCAGATTTTTCCTTGTAACTGATTATAGGCTGTGATCAATATGACTCAGGACGAACTGAAAAAAGCAGTAGGTTGGGCGGCATTGGAATACGTTAAACCGGGTACAATTGTCGGCGTGGGTACAGGTTCTACCGCCGCGCATTTTATTGATGCGTTAGGCACTATCAAAGATAAAATTGAAGGTACTGTGTCAAGTTCAGACGCATCGACTGAGAAATTGAAAAGTCTCGGTATTCCTGTGTTTGACTGCAATGAGGTTGACGCTTTGGATATTTACGTTGATGGTGCTGATGAAATTAATGGTCAAATGCAGATGATCAAAGGCGGCGGCGCAGCGTTGACCAGAGAAAAAATCATCGCGGCGGTTGCGAAGAAATTTATCTGTATTATTGACTCGTCTAAGCAAGTCGATGTGTTAGGCAAATTCCCTTTGCCAGTTGAAGTCATCCCAATGGCACGGGCTTATGTGGCTCGTGAGCTGGTGAAATTGGGCGGAACACCGGTTTATCGTGAAAACATAGTCACTGACAATGGTAATCATATTCTGGATGTTCACAACCTCTCGATTGTTGATCCCATTGCGTTAGAAAATAAGATCAATGGGATCGCTGGCGTGGTGACAGTGGGCCTTTTTGCTAACCGAGGAGCAAACGTAGTACTGGTAGGGACTGCGGATGGCGTTAAGACGCTCACTGAATAAGCATTTATTGAGGGCAGAATAATCTGCTCTCAAAATATTTTTATTTTTATTCAAAACAGAAAATTTAGTGATATATATCACTTTTATGTCTAAAAAAGCCGCAAAACCCTGCCTTTATCCCGTAACGAATTATTTTACTTTGCATAACAACTTATTTACTGTTGCTTATTCTGTGATATAAGCAATCGATTGTATTGCCGTTACTGTTTTTTTTGTTATTTTGGTGGCGTCGATATGCATTATGAAAGTAAGTACAACTAGGGCGGGCAAATGGTTAAGGTATCTTTAGAAAAGGACAAAATTAAATTTCTGCTGCTGGAAGGCGTTCACCAAAGCGCAGTAGACAGCCTGAAAGCGGCAGGGTACAGCAATATTGAATATCACAAAGGGGCATTAGAACCGGAAGCGTTGAAAGAAGCGATCCGTGATGCCCGATTTGTCGGTATTCGTTCCCGCACCCAATTGACCGAAGAAATTTTCGCCGCAGCGGAAAAACTGGTTGCAGTTGGGTGTTTTTGTATTGGCACTAATCAGGTTGACCTGAAAGCGGCGGCAAAGCGCGGTATTCCGGTATTTAATGCTCCTTTTTCCAATACGCGTTCGGTCGCTGAAATGGTATTGGGTGAACTGTTGCTGCTGTTACGCCGTATTCCTGAGGCGAATGCCAAAGCCCACAATGGAGTATGGGATAAGCAAGCAAAAGGTTGCTACGAAGCGCGCGGAAAAAAATTAGGCATTATCGGTTACGGGCATATTGGTACACAGCTTGGCATTTTGGCGGAAAATATTGGCCTGAATGTCTATTTCTATGATATTGAAAATAAATTGCCATTAGGTAATGCACAGCAAGTTCATCATTTGTCTGAATTATTGAATATGAGTGATGTTGTGAGCCTGCATGTTCCCGAAACTGCTTCAACCAAAAATATGATTGGCGCAGCAGAAATGGAATTGATGAAACCAGGTTCAATTCTGATCAACGCATCACGGGGTACGGTAATTGATATTGAAGCCCTCAGCAATGCGTTGGAAATCGGGCATCTTTCTGGTGCCGCGATTGACGTTTTTCCTCATGAACCCGCAACAAACAATGATCCCTTTATCTCACCATTGAGCCAGTTTGATAACGTACTGCTGACGCCACATATTGGGGGATCGACACAAGAGGCCCAGCAAAATATCGGTTATGAAGTTTCTGGTAAACTGGTCAAATATTCTGATAATGGTTCGACATTATCAGCAGTCAATTTTCCCGAAGTCTCGCTCCCTGTTCATGCCAAGGATACGAACCGATTACTGCATATCCATGAAAACCGCCCGGGTATCTTGACCAGTATTAACCAAGTGTTCACTGAGCAAGAAATCAATATTGATGCTCAATATCTGCGGACTGACAGCGGCATTGGTTATGTAGTAATTGATATCACGACGGAGAATCCAGCTCAGGCTGAATTGGTCTTGCAGAAACTGAAGGACTTGCCGGGCACGATCCGTTCTCGCTTGCTTTACTGAGATATGATTGCTCGTTAACAAGGATCGTGATTGATTAGAAAATCAGGGGCTATTGAAGACACAATAGCCCCTGTTAATCACTGAGTAGAATCGTCGTTCATATCCATCGCCATACTTTTTCTGGGGTCATGATCTCTGGCAGAGGAATATCCCAACTCGCACTGGGTAGTTTCTCAACTAACTGAAAATTGTGGGCTAATCCAATCGGATAAAAATTCTGTTGTTGCCATTTTGCGAGAGTCCTATCGTAGAATCCTCCCCCCATCCCTAAGCGTTGCCCTGTACAATCGAAAGCGACCAAAGGAATAAACATGACATCAAGTTCAGCGATGGGTAAAACCTGCCGAACATCCAACTGAGGCTCTTCGATATTAAAGCGATTACGAATAAGAGTCATATCGGCGCAATAACGGAGAAACAGCAGGTGATTGCGGCTGAAAGGATGCAATATTGGCAAATAGACCTGTTTGTTTTGCTGCCAAAATTGTTGAATTAGCAGACGCGTATCTAATTCTCCATCAAAGGAGAGATAGAGGGCAATTTTATCAGCTTGCTGGATTTTAGGGTGCGCTATAGCCTGTTTAACGGCTTGTTGAGCAAATTGCGATTGTTGTTCAGGGGATAGATTTTGCCGTAGCTGCCGAATTTTTTTTCTAATGGAATTGCGCAGAGAAAAAGAAGGATCTGATTGCATGATACCTGCCTGTTAATTAACACAGAAAAGGATACAAAACAGATAAAGAATGAGAGGTTCTCCAAGATGCCGTTACAGGTGGTAACCCTTGAACCCTTGGTTCAAGGTGAACGTAGCGTCGTTGCTATTAGGCTTCTTGGTCTGGCCAAGCATGCTCACAAGAAACGTAACACCACATTCTATAGAGATGAAATATCGGCTCAGGGGACTTCCCTGCTCACGAACACCTCAGAGAAAATTTTTTGCTGCTTAAACCAACTAAATAGGCTTTAAGCAATGCTATGAAGCCTATTGTATGGAACTAAACGAAGAAAGCAACTGCTTATATTAATCTATAGTGACTACTGCCTGATTTATCAACAAGATTAAGTTGACGACTGGAGTATCAGGTAACTTTACCTTGCTCTAACAGTGCCTTTTCAATGGATTGCTGGAGCATTTTTATTTTTTGTTCCATATTGTAAGCATAATCACGGGTTTTCATCTTCTCCTGTGCCAACTCGTGACAGACATTCAGTGCCACAATAAAAACCAGTTGCTCAGTGTTAGTGACTCTGGTGCGTTCTTTAAGGTTATGCAAACGCTGGTCAAGTTCCTCAGCAGCAGCTTGCAACGCTTCAACCTGCTCTGTTGGACAATTGACACGTAATGACCGCCCAAAAATCTGAATATCTACTGGTTGTGCAGACATGACACCTTCCTGATTTATTATTGTGCCGATACCTTGATGTTGATATATATCCCTTATTTCTCAAATTGCGGCTTTGTTGCCAGAGCTGTAATCTGAAATCTATTGGGTATAAAGTAAATTATGGTATAAAACAAGGCCGACACCAATCATTACCGTACAATACCAAAAGCCCCTTTTTCTTCCCTTCATCTTCAAGCAGCTGTTTTTGGGCAATGTTCACTTATCCCAGTCAATGAATTATAGATATAAAGTATCTATGTTTTGGGGATTCGTGCCCTTGCTATCAACGCGGCATCTCGAAATCGATTGGGGATATATCGGTGTGTGCTGTCTGGTATAGCGACTCCCCTTGATGGTAGCATAGCATGAACTTATATCGCCAACGATGATCAATATACATGTCTATACAAAACTCATTACCTAATTATCAATCATTTGATGAAATTTTGCATCAACAGTCCGTTGCCCTGACCGCCGCAGAAATACATGGCTTAATCAGTGGGTTACTATGCAGTGGAAATCACGAGAGTAGTTGGCAGACACTGGTGCATGATCTTGCGAATGATGGACTGGCATTTTCTCAGGTTTTGGCTCTGCCGCTGAAGGAATTGTACGAAACGACGTTTGAATTGCTGGATGACAGTAGTTTCTCGTTCCATCTGTTGCTTCCTGATGAAGAGGCGGGAGTTTTTGAATGCGCAGAAGCGTTGTCGGGATGGGTCAACCACTTTCTGCTCGGATTGGGCGTAGCCAATCCTAAATTGACAGAAAATCCAGAAATTCAGGAGATTATCACCGATTTACGTAACATCGGCATGTTGGGCTATGACGAAAACGAAGATCAGGAAGAGCTATCTCAAGCCCTTGAAGAAGTACTGGAATATGTCCGTGTTGCGGTTCAACTCTGTTATATCGCGTTTGCGACACCTAAAACCGTAGGCAGTGCAAAAAATGAAAAACCAACATTGCACTGATTGGCGGTATTCACCCTATAAATTTCAAGACTTGGAAGATAAGGGGTATACCAACTAATAATATGGAATTGCAGGAGAGGGTATGACTAAACAAGAATATTTATCCCGTCGTCAGGCATTATTGTCAAAAATGGCCCCGGCCAGTGCGGCTATCATTTTTTCGGCCCCGCTTGCGACACGTAATTCAGATAGTGAATATCCCTACCGTCAGAACAGTGATTTTCTGTATCTGACCGGTTTCAGTGAACCGGAAGCGGTTCTGATACTGATCAAAAGCGATGAAACCCACAATCACAGTGTGTTATTTAATCGTGTTCGCGATTTGACGGCGGAAATTTGGTTTGGTCGTCGTCTTGGACAAGACGCTGCACTGGAAAAATTGGGGGTGGATCGTGCCTTGCCATTTGGCGATCTCGATGAACAACTCTATTTATTGTTGAATGGTTTGGAAGTGGTTTATCACGCTCAGGGCGAATTTGAATACGCGGATAACCTCTTTTTTAGTGCTTTAGATAAATTGCGCAAAAACAGCCGCCGTAACTTCAAAGCGCCAACGGTCATCGCAGACTGGCGCCCGTGGCTGCATGAAATGCGTCTGTTTAAATCAGACGCTGAATTAGAAACCCTGCGCAAAGCCGGGGAAATCAGCGCACAGGCGCATATCAGGGCGATGCAGGCTTGCCGCCCTGGTATGTTTGAATATCAGCTTGAAGCTGAAATCCACCATGAATTTACCCATCAGGGCGCACGTTACTCTGCTTATAACACCATTGTTGGCGCGGGAGATAATGCCTGTATCCTGCATTACACTGAAAATGAACGCCGTATGAAAGAGGGTGATTTGGTGTTGATCGATGCGGGATGTGAATATCAGGGATATGCAGGTGACATTACGCGGACATTTCCGGTAAATGGCAAGTTTACGCTCCCTCAACGTGAAATCTACGATATTGTGCTGGAAGCTATTAATTTTTCCCTTGAGCTATATAAGCCGGGGACCAGCATAAGTGAAGTTACCGGACAAGTCGTACGCATCATGGTGAAAGGGTTGGTAAAATTGGGAATTATGCATGGTGAAGTCGAACAATTGATCGAAACCAATGCTTACCGTCAATTTTTCATGCATGGTTTAAGTCACTGGTTGGGGCTGGATGTACATGATGTCGGCGATTACGGTGTTGACCGCGATCGTATTCTGGAACCTGGCATGGTGCTGACTGTAGAACCTGGGCTTTACATTGCACCCGATGCGGATGTCCCGCCGGAATACCGGGGTATCGGTATTCGTATTGAAGATGACATTGTGATAACAGAAACAGGAAATGAAAACCTGACTGAGTCTGTCGTGAAAGATCCCGATGAGATAGAAGCGCTGATGGTACAGGCAAAGCACAGTTAAGGTTAACGTGATCAGGAAGTGATAATGAACGTGATTATTGTGGGCGGAGGAATGACAGGAGCGACATTGGCTCTGGCTATTGCTTCGTTGAGTCGGGGGCAATTGCAAGTCTCCTTGATTGAAGCAGCAGAACCTGCCAGAAAACATCCGGGTTTTGATGCAAGGTCCATTGCCTTGGCCTATGGTACATGTCAGCGCTTGCATCAGATCGGCATTTGGCCTGCATTACAACATTGTGTTACCCCAATCACTCACGTTCATGTCAGCGACCGCGGCAATAGCGGTTTCGTCAATATTTGCGCCAGTGACTATGACATTCCGGCATTAGGCAATGTGATTGAATTGCATGATGCCGGAATTCATCTTTTTGAGTTATTAAAACAATCTTCAAATATTAAACTTTACTGCCCGGCTAAAGTGAGTTCCGTAGAACGTTTAGGCAGTTCTGTCGTGGTTTCGCTGAATAATGGTGACAAACTGACAGGAGAACTGCTGGTCGCTGCGGATGGTAGCCATTCTGCGATAGCCCAAGCGTGTAATATACCCTTTCAACAGCGATCTTATGAGCAGACTGCCATTATTGCCAATGTTTTGACTTCCGAACATCCTCAAGGAAGGGCATTCGAGCGTTTTACCAAACATGGGCCATTGGCGTTGTTACCGATGTCGGAAGGGCGTAGTTCACTGGTATGGTGCCACCCACTGGAACAACAATCAGAAGTCAATAACTGGAGCCAGCATGAATTCTGCCAACAGCTGCAAAAAGCATTTGGCTGGCGTTTGGGGAAAATGCGGGAAACCGGTCAACGGCATAGTTATCCATTGGCTTTATCGACCGCCAGCCGGCAAATTAGCCACCGTCTGGCGTTGGTCGGTAATGCTTCCCAAACCTTGCATCCGATCGCTGGGCAGGGTTTTAACTTGGGAATGCGTGATGTGATGGCTTTGGCACAAGTCATTTCAGTAGCGGCCACTTCTGGACAGGATATCGGCTCCTATAAAGTACTGGCACAGTATCAGCAACAGCGTCAGGCCGATCGTGACACCACGATTGGACTTACGGATGGGTTGGTCAGATTATTCGCCAATGACTATTTACCATTAAAAATGGGACGTAATCTTGGCTTGATGACAATGGAAAGATTATCCCCGATGCAGGATCTATTTGCCCGTCAGACATTAGGTTGGGTTGCACAGTCACCATTGGCAGATTAAGAGGAAAGAAAAAATGCAATCATTTGATGTGGTGATCGCAGGGGGTGGAATGGTTGGCCTTGCGTTGGCTTGTGGTTTGCAAGGTAGTGGTTTGCGTATTGCGATTGTAGAAGAGCACCCACCGACAACGCCATTTAGTGTCAATGATGAATATGCGTTACGTGTTTCGGCCATCAATGCAGCCAGTGAACGATTACTCACTCACCTTGGTGTCTGGCAAGATATTGTTGCAATGCGGGCCAGCCCTTATCAGGGAATGGCAGTTTGGGAGCGGGATAGCTTCGGGCGTATTCAATTTAATGCGGCGGAAAATGGCCTGACCCATCTGGGCCATATCGTCGAAAACTGTGTGATCCGGCAAGCACTCTGGCAACGTGCGGAAAATCTGCCCGATGTGATGATTTTCACCCCATCCTCTCTTAAGCATGTTGCCCGGGGAGAAAACGAAGCTTTCATCACGTTATCCGATGGAAGCATGCTGACTTCACGGTTGGTCGTTGGTGCAGACGGTGCCCATTCCTGGTTGCGTCAACATGCCGATATTCCACTGACTTTCTGGGATTATGAACACCATGCATTGGTCGCGACAATTCGGACTGAGGAGCCTCATGAAGGTGTTGCTCGTCAGGTTTTCCACGGTGATGGAATATTGGCTTTCCTGCCACTGCCCGAGCCTGACTTATGTTCGATTGTATGGTCACTACCGGCTGAATCTGCACAACAGCGCAAATTTATGGAATCGGCGCTGTTTAATCGGCAATTAAGCGCGACATTTGATATGCGTCTTGGTCAATGCAGACTGATCAGTGATCGACAAACTATCCCATTGACGGGGCGTTATGCCCGCAATTTTGCCGCTCATCGGTTGGCGCTCTTGGGCGATGCGGCACACACTATCCATCCACTGGCTGGTCAGGGCGTTAATCTTGGATTGATGGATGTGGCAGAACTGATAGGTGAATTGAGCCGCTTAAACCAGCAAGGCAAAGACATCGGTCAGTATCTCTATTTGGGGCGTTATGAACGTCGCCGTAAACACAGTGCTGCGGTCATGCTTGCAGGTATGCAGGGTTTTCGTCAGCTATTTGATGGCAATAACCCGGCTAAAAAATTATTGCGTGGAATTGGATTAACATTGGCTGATCACTTACCGGGAATGAAGCCGCAATGGCTTCGTCATGCAATGGGACTCAATGACCTGCCTGATTGGCTGATCGCTCAAACCGCTTCGGTTGAAAAAATCTAATTCAGCCCATGAATTAGAATTAGTTTTTCTCATATCAGGCTAAGGTGTGTTGAATTGCTTTACTTCACGCTTTAGCCTTTTTTCAATCTAAAAAGATTGTTTTTTGCCATTTGATAAAAATTTTGAGTATTTTTGTGCAATAAATCAGACAAAAATTCTGTATAGCAATAAGTGCCTTTTCAGATGGCTACAGCAATGCAGCTAATTTATTTTATGGTTCATTTCCTGTTTCAGTGATAACTTCTGATCCCAAGGTATCGTTTGCGTGATTAACCGCTTCTTTGCTTCATGATCCAACACCTGCCGGTTAATGCGCCGTATGTTTTTTCAGGTCACGAATGTTTTCATGTCAAGAACGTAAAGAGGGAAATAATGTCAAAACACACCCCACTATATGATCAACATCTGGCATGCGGAGCACGCATGGTAGATTTTCATGGCTGGATGATGCCCCTGCACTATGGTTCACAAATCGACGAGCATCATACAGTGCGTACTGATGCCGGTATGTTCGATGTTTCCCACATGACCATTGTGGATCTACACGGTCCGGATTGTCGTGATTTTCTCCGTTATCTTCTGGCCAATGACATTGCCAAACTCACCGAGCAGGGCAAGGCACTATATACCGCAATGTTGAATGCTTCTGGCGGCGTCATTGATGACCTGATTGTCTATTTTTTCACTGATAATGCTTATCGTATGGTTGTGAATTCGGCGACCCGCGAGAAAGATTTGGCATGGATTTACCAACATGTTGAGAAATATGACGTTGAAATTACCGTGCGTGATGATTTGGCCTTGATTGCAGCCCAGGGACCAAACGCGCAAGCCAAAGTGCAATCCTTGCTAAGTGATGCACAAAAACAAGCGGTAACGGGTATGAAACCTTTCTTTGGCGTCCAGTCTGGAAATCTGTTTATTGCAACGACGGGTTATACCGGTGAAGCCGGTTATGAAATTGCACTGCCTAAAGAACAAGCGACAGATTTTTGGCAACAGTTATTGGCAGTAGGGGTAAACCCCACTGGATTAGGGGCGCGTGACACATTGCGTCTTGAAGCGGGCATGAACCTCTATGGTCAAGAAATGGATGAAACTGTTTCACCTCTGGCCGCCAACATGGGATGGACAATTGCCTGGAAACCGGAAGACCGCCACTTCATAGGTCGTGAAGCATTGGAAAGACAACGCGAAACCGTTACTGATCAGTTGGTTGGACTGGTCATGCGTGAAAAGGGAGTATTGCGTGGTGGCTTAACTGTCAACTTCACTGATGATTCCGGTGAAATGCGTTCTGGCGTGATTACCAGTGGAACATTTTCCCCAACCTTAGGATTTAGTATAGCCCTTGCACGTGTACCGCAAGGTATTGGTGAACAGGCGGTTGTCCAGATCCGTAATCGTGAAATGCCCGTACAGGTTGTTAAACCGGGCTTTGTGCGGATGGGAAAACCACTTGTAGAGTGATAAAAACAAGGAGAAGGCAACGATGAGTCATGTACCAGCAGAATTGAAATATACTGAATCACATGAATGGGTTCGCTCGGAAGGCAATGGTGAATATACCGTAGGTATTACCGAACATGCCCAGAAGTTATTGGGAGATATGGTATTTGTTGATTTGCCTGAAATAGGCACAGAGGTAAATAGTGGTGATGATTGTGCTGTTGTAGAGTCAGTCAAAGCGGCTTCTGATATTTATGCACCAGTCAGCGGTAAGATTATCGCGGTTAACCCTGACCTGGAAAGTTCTCCCGAATTGGTGAACAGTGAACCCTATAACGAAGGTTGGCTGTTCCGCGTTAAAATAGCTGATGAGAGTGAACTCGCTAATTTGCTTGATGCCGAAAGTTATCGGTCACTCTTGGAAGAAGACGAGTAATTATTTTGAATCGCCCCATATCACATTGTGAATGGGGCTTTTTTTGGTCGTTTTTTATAGCCAATCGACTTCACGTGATAGACAACAAAACTGTCACTTGAAAGATAAAAGGCATAGCGAGTTTCAGGAAATTATCATCAATGACTCAGACATTAATCCAACTTGAATATCAAGGTGAATTCATTCGTCGCCACATTGGTTCTTCTGCTGAACAGCAAACAGAGATGCTGGCGATAATAGGTGCAAATTCTCTTGATGATCTGACCAATAAAATCGTTCCCCGTGATATCGCATTATCAGCGGTTCCTGCGGTTGGTGAAGGCGTGACTGAACAACAGGCTTTGGCTGAATTGAAAGCGATAGCGAGCCAGAACCAGCGTTATCAGTCGTATATTGGTATGGGTTACTCACCCGCCATTCTTCCCCCCGTTATTTTGCGTAATTTGCTGGAAAATCCGGGCTGGTATACTGCATATACCCCTTATCAACCGGAAGTTTCTCAAGGCCGATTAGAAGCCTTGCTGAACTTTCAGCAAGTCACCATTGATCTGACAGGTTTAGATCTGGCCTCTGCTTCACTACTGGATGAAGCCACAGCAGCCGCAGAAGCGATGGCAATGGCAAAACGGATCAGCAAGCTGAAAAAGGCTGAACGTTTCTTTGTGGCCGATGATATTCATCCACAAACGTTGGATGTCGTACTTACCCGTGCCGAAACATTTGGATTTGAAGTCATTGTTGATAAAGCAGAAAAAGTACTGGAACTGGAAGGGATCTTTGGTGTTTTGCTGCAACAAACAGGCACGACGGGTGAAATCTATGATTACAGTGACCTGATTGCAACACTGAAAGAGCGTAAAATCATTGTCAGCGTTGCCGCAGATTTCATGGCATTGGTCATCTTGGCCGCCCCGGGTAAACAAGGTGCTGATATTGTCTTTGGTTCTGCCCAGCGTTTTGGTGTACCGATGGGATATGGTGGCCCTCATGCCGCCTTCTTTGCATGCAGAGATGAGTTCAAACGCTCCATGCCGGGCCGTATTATCGGTGTTTCCCGTGATGCTGCGGGTAACCGGGCATTGCGCATGGCGATGCAAACCCGTGAACAGCATATTCGCCGTGAAAAAGCGAATTCCAATATTTGTACTTCGCAAGTTTTACTGGCCAATATTGCGGGCATGTACGCGGTTTATCACGGTTCTGAAGGTTTGAAGCGCATTGCTAATCGTATTCACCGACTGACAGATATTCTGGCTGCGGGTTTGCAAAAGGCGGGTATCACACTACGTCATAAGACATGGTTTGATACATTAGCGATTGAAGTGTCAGATAAGGCTCAGGTACTGGCAAGAGCGGCTAAAGCACAGATTAACTTACGTACTGATATTCTTGGTGCTGTCGGTGTATCCTTGAGTGAAAAAACCCGCCGTGATGATTTGTTAACCTTGTATCAAGTGATAACAGGTTCTGATTCAGTCCTGGATATTGATGCTCTTGATCGTGAAGTTGCGACAGGCAGCCAATCTATCCCAGCCTCCATGTTGCGTAATGACGACATTTTAACCCATGATAATTTCCGTCGTTACCACAGTGAAACCGACATGATGCGTTATATGCACAGTCTGGAGCGTAAAGATCTGGCGCTGAATCAAGCCATGATCCCGCTAGGTTCATGTACCATGAAGCTGAATGCAGCCGCGGAGATCATGCCGATTACCTGGCCTGAATTTACCGATATGCATCCTTTCTGTCCGCCAGAACAAGCGCAGGGTTATCACCAGATGATCAGCCAGCTTTCCCATTGGCTGGTGTTGCTGACCGGATATGACGCATTCTGTATGCAGCCTAATTCTGGCGCACAAGGAGAATATGCTGGCTTGCTGGCAATTCGTCGCTATTACGCCAGCCGTGGAGAACAACATCGCCATATTTGCCTAATCCCAAGCTCTGCGCATGGCACAAACCCGGCTTCTGCTCATATGGCGGGTATGACGGTTATTGTTGTGAACTGTGATAAAGAAGGCAACATCGATCTGGCTGATTTGCGTGAAAAAGCAGCAAAACACAGTGACAATCTTGCTTGTATCATGGTGACTTACCCATCAACTCACGGTGTTTATGAAGAAACCATCCGTGAGATTTGTGACATTATTCATCAAAACGGGGGTCAGGTTTACCTTGATGGTGCGAACATGAACGCCCAAGTGGGGATTACGACACCTGGCTTTATTGGTGCCGATGTTTCGCACCTGAACCTGCATAAAACCTTCTGTATCCCACACGGTGGTGGTGGTCCAGGCATGGGACCGATTGGCGTGAAAAAACACCTTGCCCCATTTGTGCCGGGTCATTCCGTAGTGGAAATGGATGAAGTGACGACATTAGGTGCAGTATCCGCAGCGCCATTTGGCAGTGCCTCTATCCTGCCGATTAGCTGGATGTATATTCGCATGATGGGGGCACAAGGGCTGAAACAAGCCAGCCAGGTTGCGATCCTGAATGCCAACTACATTGCAAGCCGCCTGAAAGGTGCTTATGAGATCCTCTATACCGGACGTAATGGCTATGTTGCCCATGAATGTATTCTGGACATTCGCCCACTGAAAGAAGAATTCGGCATCAATGAGATGGATATCGCCAAGCGTCTGATTGACTATGGTTTCCATGCACCAACCATGTCATTCCCGGTTGCGGGAACCTTGATGGTTGAACCAACGGAATCAGAGAGCAAAGTTGAAATTGATCGGTTTATTGACGCAATGCTGGCAATTCGGCAGGAAATCAGCAAAGTGGCAAGCGGAGAATGGCCTTTGGGAGACAACCCATTGGTTAATGCGCCACACGTTCAGGCTGAACTGGTTTCTGATTGGGATCATGCATATAGCCGTGAAATTGCCGTTTTCCCAACAGCGGAAACAAAAGCCAATAAATACTGGCCGACGGTTAAACGCCTTGATGATGTTTACGGTGATCGCAATTTACATTGCTCTTGTGCACCGATTGAAGATTATCGTTAGTCATAAATAAATTAACGAGACTAAACGAAAGCAGTGTCAGGAAATATGTCTGACACTGCTTTTTTATTCCCGACAAACGACCCCATTTCGTCCACTTCGCAGATAAGCTGGGCTTCGACATTATCCAAAGGGAGTGTCGTTACGCATCGCGGTTGGAGTTTTTTAAAACGCGGACAACGGCATTAATACTGATATGTAATGCACGGGCAGTATCACGGATACCTGCGTTGTTCATAGCAAGATCAACAACGTGTTCTTTTATGCCCGCTTGGCACGCCCGATAGGCGTATTCAAGTTGAAAGGTTCGTTTGCAAGAGAAACAGCGATAGCGTTGATGCCCTGCGTCGCCTTTACCGTGTTTTTTGACGAATTCAACTTGTTGACAAAATCGACATTTTACCTCAGCCGTTGCCATTTAATCTCTCCGAAAAAATGGTGATTATACACAATCATCAACGGATTGAATACGTGACCTAAAATACTCAACAGGGAAATCTGACTAACGTCAGCTTTGCTTAAGAAAGGAGAGTAAGAAAGAATTTTAAAGCTGCCAGTTGTACCTGACAGCCTGATTGAGAAGATTAGAGGAGAAAAGGCGGAAAATTATTGCAACCAGCCTTTTTCTTTTGCTGCTTCCAATTGTGGCAGCAGGTATTTCCATAGTTCAGGATAACTTTCGGCAACAAAGTGGAGCAGGTCGTAAACTTGCTCAAAGCGAATATTATTCTCAACCCAGCTCTGTCCCTGATTATGCAGGTTCATAAATACCGGCATAATTCTATCGAGGGTTTTAGCAAAACGCGCTTCCGGCGTGATGGCATCTTCGTATTCGTGCCACAGTTCCAGAAAATATTTTCCCTGGGTTTCCGGCAGTAAGCCAAAAATACGGTTGGCTGCTTTCACTTCATGTTCGTGAATGGCTGCACGGGCAGCCAGATCAAACGCAATAACATCACCCGCATCGATCTCAACAATGTCATGAATCAAAGCCATCTGTACAACGCGGCTAATATCCACATCTCCGGCATAAGGCGCAAAGCCAATGACAGCAACAGCAAAGTGCCAGCTATGTTCAGCGGAGTTTTCATGGCGCGTATTATTCAATAACTTCGTCTTGCGATGGACATATTTTAATTGATCCAGTTCCATAATAAACGCGATGACATCGGTGAAAGGGCCGAAATCAACAGGAGGTATAGCTAATGACATACAAAAACCTCAATAGTTATTTTTCTTCGTCTAGTGAATAAGGCAATGTTTGAATGGTGAGAACACTGCCCTCAACTTCACGGATACGGAATACACTCCCTGTTTCCATATCATTATTCATGACCACTTGGACCCAGATTGAACCATCAGCCAGTTTGACCGCCGCCAATACTGAACCGGTTCGCCGCCATTTATCACCCAATTGCCATTCCAAATCATCACCAACGGCAGGCAGGGAAGCAGCAATACCTGCCAGCCAGTACATGGCTCGCTTGTTTGCCCCACGATATTTGGCTCTGGCTACCATTTCCTGACCGGTATAACAGCCTTTCTTGAAGCTGATACCGTTTTCGATTGCCTGGAGGTTGGTTGCTTGTGGAATAAATTGTGCGCTGCTGGCGGCATCAATTACTGGGAACCCCGCTTCAATCTCCAGCGCCAACCATTGCTGGCTGTCATTCAGCTGCGATTGAAACTCTTCGACTAACGTTTCGGTTAATTTAGCGGCAGTTGTTTTGTCTGTGACGATAAGGAAACGTTCTGCGGGAAGCGCTAAGTGGAGAAGGGTTGTGGTTTCGTGCTGGATAACAGGGGATTCGGTATCAGGCAGAGTTGGGAAGCGGGTTTTCAGCGCTCTCCGACTTCCTGTGCCGGCGATGCCGAGCAAGATATTTTCCTCATCTTTGGCAAACGCCACCTTGGAAAATACCGCATACTTTTTCAATTCAGTTAATTGGGTTTCTAATAATGAACGGCGTTCAATATAGGCAAAACCTTCACCACGCTGAAACAGTCGTAAGTTACTCCACATCTTGCCTTTGGCGTCACAATGGGCAGTTAACACATGCTGGTTATCATTCAGGGAAGTAAGATCGGCTGTAATCTGACCTTGCAGATACTTTTTCGCATCAGCGCCAATGGCTGTCACGATCCCCCAGTCATCAAGGGAAATTAAAGTCAGTGGTAGTGTTGCAGAAGGAGATGGATCTTGTGCAGAAAACGGAGTTTGGTAAGTCATAGCAGCTCCTGCCAGTAAACTAACTAAGAAATAACGCTAATGGTAAAAGAGATGCGGTTTAATGCAAAGGGGTTATTCTTGTTATTTATCGATAAGGCATACATGGTCAATTTGTTGCGATAGGCTTCGCATCTTGTCGATATATCTCGTGATTTCACTGATGCAGATGATGAAAAACAGGCCAGAATCGTTAATAATCTTATTACCGTCTCAATGGCACGAATGAAAATGAAAATGATAAAGAGGCTTTTTAAACATGGACATTGATAATAAAGCACGTATTCACTGGGCATGTCGTCGTGGAATGCGTGAACTGGATATTTCTATCATGCCATTTTTTGAATATGAATATGATTCATTGGGTAATGATGACAAACGGATTTTCGTTCGTTTGCTGGAGTGCCCAGATCCCGACCTTTTTAATTGGCTTATGAATCATGGACGGCCCGAAGATGATGAGCTTTACCATATGGTGAAATTGATCCAGAGCAGAAACCAAGCCCGTGGTCCTGTGGAACAATAAATTAAGGGAGTCTCGCCATACCCGCCTGTTTTCCACGGGCGTGCATGGTGTAGTCGCAATTGCTGCTTTGGTGGCACCCTGGCCGATTAACAGTGCTTATTTTTGGCTTCCGTTTTTCTGGTTTTCACTGTTTGCCATTATTATAAGCAGTTGGGCATGGAGCCAGAGAAATATCCGGCAGTGTCAGGGCCAGTTGGTACTGTTCGAAGGCAACAAAGTGCATTGGCAAAAAGCTGCCTGGCGTATCGCTCAACCACAGTGGTTCCATCGCTATGGTATGGTCGTTATGCTCCATGCATTTAGTCAGGCAGAAAATATGCGCTACTCACCGCCAGTTCGGTTATGGATAGCATCAGATAGTATGTCGCCCGCGGCCTGGCGTCATTTGAATCAATTGATGCGCCAATATCCTGGACAGTGAGGATTACTAAAACAACGCGTCCATTTCCGCTAATATCTGCATGCACCATTCGCTTAAACGTTCATCTGTTTGTTCGAATTGGTTCACATCATCCAGAGCCAGCCCGACAAAATGTTTGCCATCTTCGAACAGCGGTTTCGGGCTGGTAAATTCATAACCATCGGTTGGCCAAAACCCGATAAACTGTACACCCGTTGGTAACAGATGGTGATACAGCATTCCCAATGCATCCAGAAACCACTCGCCATAATCGATCTGATCGCCCATTCCATACATGGCAACGATTTTTCCTGCCAGATCTAACGAAGGAAGTTGATCCCAGATAGTCAGCCAATCCTCCTGTAATTCGCCGAAGTCCCAGGTAGGGATACCGAGGATCAGGACAGAATATTCTTCCATCAAGCGGGGATCACAATCCTTGACATCATGTAGTTCGATCAGATCTTCACCGAGTATATCGCGTATTTTTTCTGCTACTATTTCTGTATAGCAGGTACTGGAGCCGTAAAAGAGACCAATTTTCATCATTATTTATCAGGGAATTTCGAATATCAGGATCGGTATTGTAACAGAATAATTGCTTTTTCAGGCATAATAGCCGATTGGAAGGTGCAGATAGGCAGACAGGAGGTGTTGTGCCAAAAAAACATAACCTATCAGACAATCATTCATCGGAAGATGATGTAATTAAACAGCATCCACCGGAACCACATCCACCGGTTAATCCCCTGATAGAGCAATTTCTCGATACCATCTGGCTGGAAAAAGATCTGGCCGAAAACACCTTGGCCTCTTATCGGCATGATTTACAAGCCTTGAACAATTGGTTGGTGCATTATGGTCATGATTTACTTTCAGTGCAGTCGATAGAATTACAATCATTTTTGGCTGAACGAGTAGATGGCGGTTATAAAGCCAGTAGTTCAGCCCGCTTGCTGAGTGCCATGCGGCGGTTGTTTCAGTATCTATATCGTGAAAGAATGCGGGCAGATGATCCAACAGCACTATTATCTGCGCCTAAGTTGCCTAAACGTCTGCCCAAGGATTTAAGCGAAAAACAAGTTGAAAATTTGCTTAATGCGCCTTTGGTTGACCAACCCCTTGAATTGCGGGATAAAGCCATGCTGGAAGTGCTTTATGCTTGCGGATTGCGAGTTTCAGAACTGGTTGGCCTGACCTTATCTGCTGTGAGCTTACGTCAGGGCGTGGTCAGAATTGTGGGTAAGGGAAATAAGGAAAGGTTGGTTCCTTTGGGAGAAGAGGCTGTTTATTGGCTGGAAAAATACCTGGAATATGGACGCCCGTGGTTATTGAATGGTTCTGTATCTGATGTGTTTTTTCCCAGTAAGCGGGGAACGCAGATGACACGTCAGACGTTCTGGCATCGAATCAAACACTATGCCATATTGGCAAGCATTGATGTTGAACGCTTGTCACCCCATGTCTTACGCCATGCTTTTGCAACACATTTACTTAATCATGGTGCAGACTTACGTGTTGTGCAGATGTTATTAGGCCATAGTGACCTCTCCACAACCCAGATTTATACCTATGTAGCCACCGAACGTCTCAAAGTGCTGCATCAACAACATCACCCTCGTGGGTAGCTGCGAATTAGGTGAAAAAATAAAGGAACGAATAATGAAGAAGATCTCGTTTTGCCTTTCATTACTGTTGATGGCTGTTGCCAGCAATGCTTTTGCTGATGAGAGTGCTATCAATAACACACTGTCTAAAATGGGAATTAAGGCTGAAAGTATCACGCCATCCCCACTACCAAGTGTGAGTTCAATTTTAACTGAGCATGGCACTATTTATATATCTGATGATGGTAAGTACCTGTTACAAGGGCCACTTTATGATATTAGTGGCAAAATACCCAAAAATATCAGCAACCAGGTTCTGGTTAAAAAATTGGAAGCTTTGAAAAATCAAATGATTATTTACAAAGCGCCAAAAGAAAAACATGTTGTTACTGTTTTTACTGATATTACCTGTGGTTATTGCCGTAAATTGCATGAGAGTATGCAAGAATACAACGAATTGGGGATTACTGTCCGTTACCTGGCGTTTCCTCGTCATGGCTTGCAACACCAATCAGCTAAAGATATGCAGTCTATTTGGTGCAGTGCAACCCCGAATAAGTCACTGAACGCTGCTTTTAAAGGCGAAAATGTCTCCCCAATTAAGACATGTAAGACCGACATCGAAAAACAATATCAGCTGGGCTTACAGTTTGGCGTCCAGGGTACACCCGCGATTGTCCTAAAAAATGGCAAAGTACTCGGTGGGTACTTGTCACCCAAAGATTTGCAGGCTGAATTAGAGCATGATGGCGAATGATCGAAATCGTTCAGGCATTCCATTCAGTGAATACAAAAACGCGTGAATAAAAAATCAGTGAATAAGAAACTGTGAGTAGAGAAATACAACTCCGCCGCCGACCGGTGGCGGATCCTAACCATCTTCCCAAGGATATCCATCCATTATTGCGCCGTTTATATGCTATGCGTGGCATACTTCAAGCTGATGAACTGGAGCGTAGTGCAAAGGGCCTTCTCAATTACCAGTCTCTCAATGGCATTGAGCAGGCAGTTGCCTTGTTGATCACTGCATTATATGAACATTGGCGTATCGTCATTGTTGGCGATTTTGATGCAGATGGGGCAACCAGTACCGCTTTGAGTATCCGCGCCTTGCGTGCCATGGGATATCGTAACCTTGATTATCTTGTGCCAAACCGTTTTGAAGATGGTTATGGATTAAGCGTTCAGGTGGTTGATGAAGTTGTCAAAAGAAGCGCAGATCTGATTATCACCGTGGATAATGGGATCTCATCCCATGATGGTGTCGCTGCGGCACATCAACATGGCATCAAGGTGATCGTCACTGATCACCATTTACCGGGCGAAATACTGCCAGCCGCAGATGCCATGATTAATCCCAATTTAGTTGACTGCGCTTTTCCTTCTAAGGCGCTAGCAGGGGTTGGTGTGGCATTTTATCTGATGTCTGCACTCAGGGCTGAATTGCGCAACTTGGCATGGTTTGAGCAACAAGGTATTCCATTACCTAATTTGGCAGAGCTGCTGGATTTAGTGGCATTGGGTACAGTGGCTGATGTGGTTCCCCTCGATACCAATAACCGCATTCTGGTATATCAAGGACTCAATCGCATTCGGGCAGGGCGTTGCTGTTCGGGAATACGGGCGCTGCTCGAAGTTTCCAAACGGGAAGCGACAAAATTGGCCGCCAGTGATTTGGGGTTCGCGTTGGGACCACGATTAAATGCCGCCGGACGTCTGGATGATATGTCCGTTGGGGTGGCGTTATTACTGGCCGATGACATGGCACAAGCCCGTCAGATTGCTTGTGAACTGGATGGCTTAAACCAAACCCGCCGAGAAATCGAACAAGGTATGCAGCAAGAGGCCTTGCTGATTTGCGATAAAATCGAGCGAACCCATACCCAGTTACCTTACGGATTAGCCATTTACCATCCCGAATGGCATCAGGGGGTTGTGGGTATTTTGGCCTCACGTATTAAAGAGCGTTTTCATCGTCCGGTTATTGCTTTTGCTCCGGCGGGCGATGGCACTTTGAAAGGCTCTGGGCGTTCCGTCAATGGCTTACATATGAGGGATGCACTTGAACGCCTTGATACTCTGTACCCAGGACTGATGTTGAAATTTGGTGGTCATGCGATGGCCGCGGGATTGTCGATTGAACAAGACAAATTTGACCTCTTTCAGCGCTCTTTTTCCGAACTGGTCGCAGACTGGATGGATATCGCCCAACTTGAAGGGGTAATCTGGAGCGACGGTGAATTAGCATTGGAAGAATTATCGCTGGAAATTGCTGAAATTCTGCGTGATGGCGGCCCGTGGGGGCAGGCATTTGCGGAACCGGTTTTTGACGGCAAATTCAAGCTACTGCAACAGCGTATTGTGGGTGGAAAGCACTTGAAAGTCATGCTTGAACCATTAAATGGTGGGCCAATGTTAGATGGCATTGCATTTAATATTGATGTCAGTCGCTGGCCGGATAACAGTATCAAAACGGTAGAATTGGCTTATAAACTGGATATTAACGAATTTCGTGGTAAACGTGATGTTCAGCTTTTGATCCAGCATATTTGGCCCTGGTGAATGAACTTCGGTTTTCCAGTTGCATTTAAAAGATGAAAGCTATAAACCCCTTGATAGATCCGTTACAATACACGGTTCGAAAATATCCATGCGACCATCATTTATTCATAATACACAACGTATAAGACACGAAATATGTTTGAAATTAATCCGGTAAAAAATCACATTCAGGACCTGTCTGAGCGGACAGCAGTTCTGAGGGGGTATCTTTGACTATGATGCCAAGAAAGAACGTTTAGAAGAAGTCAATGCTGAACTCGAACAGCCTGATGTCTGGAATGAACCGGAACGGGCACAGGCGTTGGGTAAAGAGCGTTCATCACTGGAAAGCATCGTAGAAACTATTGATCAGCTGACCCAGGGATTGGAAGATGTGAACGGCCTGCTGGAATTAGCCGTTGAAGCTGATGACGAAGAAACCTTCAATGAAGCCGTCGTTGAGTTGGAACAGCTGGAAGAGAAGTTAGGCCAACTTGAATTCCGGCGCATGTTTTCTGGTCAATATGACAGCGCAAACTGCTATCTGGATCTTCAGGCGGGATCTGGCGGCACAGAAGCACAGGATTGGGCCAGCATGTTGATGCGTATGTACCTGCGTTGGGCAGAATCCAGGGGCTTCAAGACAGAGATTATTGAAGAGTCTGATGGTGATGTTGCTGGTCTGAAATCTGCCACCATCAAGATCATGGGTGAATATGCTTACGGTTGGTTGCGTACAGAAACGGGCGTCCATCGTTTAGTACGTAAAAGTCCTTTTGATTCAGGTGGTCGCCGCCATACATCATTTAGCTCTGCCTTTATCTATCCAGAAGTGGATGATGATATTGATATCGAGATCAATCCGGCTGATCTACGCATTGATGTATATCGTGCCTCTGGTGCGGGTGGTCAGCACGTTAACAAAACCGAATCTGCAGTACGTATCACCCACGTACCGACGGGTGTTGTCACCCAATGTCAGACAGACCGTTCTCAGCATAAAAACAAAGACCAGGCGATGAAACAGTTGAAAGCGAAACTGTACGAACTGGAAATGCAGAAGAAGAATGCTGATAAACAAGTAATGGAAGATAACAAATCGGACATCGGTTGGGGCAGTCAGATTCGCTCTTACGTTTTGGATGATTCCCGCATTAAAGATTTGCGTACTGGTGTAGAAACCCGCAATACACAATCTGTGCTGGATGGGGATCTGGACAAATTCATTGAAGCAAGCTTAAAAGCTGGCCTATGAGGAACTCAAATGTCACAACAACAACAAGGCGCTGAACAGGCTCCTGATTTAAATAACGAACTGAAAACGCGCCGTGAAAAACTGGTTGCCCTGCGCAGCAATGGCATTGCTTTCCCAAATGATTTTCGTCGTGAAAACATTTCCGCAGATCTGCATGCCAAATACGATGACAAGACTAAGGAAGAACTGGAAGAGCTTGACATCGAAGTGACCGTTGCTGGTCGTATGATGACTCGTCGCATCATGGGTAAGGCCTCTTTTGCCACCCTGCAAGACATGGGGGGACGCATTCAGATCTACGTTTCCCGTGATGATCTGCCGGAGGGTATTTACAACACGCAGTTCAAGAAATGGGATTTGGGTGACATTTTAGGCGCACGCGGTAAGCTGTTCAAAACTCAAACGGGTGAGCTTTCTATCCATTGTACTGAGTTGCGCTTGCTGACTAAGGCATTGCGTCCACTGCCGGATAAATTCCACGGCTTGGCGGATCAGGAAACTCGCTATCGTCAGCGTTATTTGGATCTGATCTCGAACGATGAATCACGCAAGGCATTCCAGATCCGTTCCCGCGTGATGTCGGCATTACGCAGCTTCATGATCCAAAAAGGCTTTATGGAAGTTGAAACGCCGATGATGCAATCGATCCCCGGAGGGGCAAGTGCGCGTCCATTCATTACGCACCATAACGCGCTGGATATTGACATGTACCTGCGTATTGCGCCAGAACTGTACCTGAAACGTTTGGTGGTCGGTGGTTTTGAGCGCGTTTTCGAAATCAACCGCAACTTCCGTAATGAAGGTGTTTCCCCGCGCCACAACCCAGAGTTCACCATGATGGAACTCTACATGGCTTACGCGGATTATCAGGATCTGATCGTACTGACCGAAGAACTGTTCCGTACCCTGACTCAAGAAGTACTGGGTACAACATCGGTGAAATACGGCGAACAGGCATTCGATTTTGGTCAGCCTTTTACCAAGATGACCATGAAAGAAGCGATTTGCAAATATCGTCCGGAAACCAACATGGCCGATCTGGATGATATGGACAAAGCGGTTGCTATAGCGAAATCCTTGGGCATTGATGTTGAAAAGGGCTGGGGCTTAGGCCGTGTTCAGTGTGAAATCTTTGAAGAAACCGCGGAAAGCCACCTGATCCAGCCGACATTCATTACAGAATATCCGGCAGAAGTTTCTCCGCTGGCACGCCGTAACGATGACAACCCATTCATTACGGATCGTTTTGAATTCTTCATTGGTGGTCGTGAAATTGGTAATGGCTTCTCGGAGCTGAACGACGCGGAAGATCAGGCCGAGCGCTTTGCAGAGCAGGTTCGCCAGAAAGATCAGGGTGATGACGAAGCGATGTTCTACGATGAAGACTATATTACTGCGTTGGAGCACGGCTTGCCGCCAACAGCAGGCTTGGGGATTGGTATCGACCGTATGGTGATGTTGTTTACTGACAGCCATACTATCCGTGATGTTATCCTGTTCCCGGCAATGCGTCCGCATACGCATAAATAATCATTTCTTGATTAAAACCAGTCAAACGCGCTGTCCGGCTAACCGGACAGCGCGTTTTTTAACGGGCAATTGCCACATTCGCTTTGATATGTTTAAGGTGAACAACAATCGTGAAGGTCACAACCACCAATAATGACCATGCCCCCCATTTTCCTGCATGAACAACAGACCAGGCACCTAATTGATTCGGGTATTGCCAGATCCCAAAGAAAGTCCCGAAGTTTTCCGCTAACCAAATAAAAAAACCAATCAGTATAAAAGCAAGGAGTAGTGGCATTCTGCGTTCTTTATCCAACGGTGTATAAAAAACAGTACCACGGGCATACAAACCGAAAATAAAAGCCGTTAAGTACCAGCGATAATCATCAATATAATGATGACTAAAGAAGTTGATATAAATTGCCAGTGCCACGAGTGTTGCTATCCAGTACGGTGGGTAATGCTCAATGCGTACCTTAAAAAAGCGCCATGACTGTATAATGTAACTCCCCACGGCCGCATACATAAAACCTGTAAATAGCGGGACTCCCCAAAGTTTAGTCAACGCAGCATCAGGATATTGCCATGAACTAATAGATGCTGATGTTTTAAATAACTCCATTATAAAACCAACTAAGTGGAAGACGCAGATCGCTTTCAATTCATCCCATGTTTCGAGTTTTAACCGTATTAGTAATGCTTGAAAGGTCAACGCAAATACTAATAGTACATCATAACGTGGTATGCCCACGATGCCTTTAGCTGGAACCAAAAATACAGCCAAAAAGAAGAAACCAGCAAATAAGCACGAGCGTGCATTAATCAATCCAAAGAAAAGAAATTCTAAAATAAATCGCTTAATACCTGTGCTGTTATTGGGCTTATGAGCCATTAAGAAATTATCAACTTGACGCAAGACATTCAGTTTCTTGCACATACTTTCCATTTAATTAACCTGTTGGTGTTATTTGTTGTTAATTCATTACGATAATGCCTATTTCACGCCGTGAATTCTAGCAGGAAGTCGCATTAATGTTGATATGTAATACCAGGGAGAATGAGTTATTCATGGAGAGATCAACAACTTGCTCTTTAATTTCGGCCTGACAGGCGTGATAGGAATGATGGATCCAGTTTCATCTACTCGATAAACGTCAAGTTGCTATCCGCAAGACGACGCGAGGCCTTATATTTCCCCGCTGCGCGGAGAAATATAACACGCATCCTAAAGTTGGATTGGTATATATCAAGTGGTTCTAATTTTGTCATTCAAAAATATATACGGTTCTTAGGCAGTATCTCAATATGTTCCGAAGAGAGTGTTAATGCTGAACATTGCTGTGCAAAGCGGATACTTTCTTTCAGTTCCATGCCTTCTAACCAGCAATGTACAAGGCCAGCCATCATGGCATCACCCGCGCCATTGGCATTAACAATATTGGTATTGATTGCACTTGAACATCCTGATGTATTATCCATTTCACTGTAATAAACACCTTCTGTATCCATACTCAAAATTAAGCGCTGGACGCCATGCTGATGAAACCAGTGTGCCGTATCAGCGGCATCTTTTTGGGTTTCAATTTTTATGCCACTAAGGATTTCAGCTTCAGTTCGATTGGGTTTTAAAGTATGAATATGCGATAGGAAATGGCGAATTTTGGATGCTTTGGATCTTGAAACCGTGTCAACAAAAATTGGGACATTACCGGAATGATTAAATAGCCATTTTAGGGCTTCTTCAGTTAAATTACAGTCAATAACTAACACGTTAGCATGCTGAATTAAAGATTTAGCTTGAGATAATAACGTAGGTGTTAATTTTTCCAGAATGCCCATATCATTAACAGTAACGACACACTTTCCATTTTCATCTATAACAGAATTGCAGATTGAGGTTTTTTCGCCATCTAATTTATAGAAATAGTTAACATTAACACCGGCCGATTTTGTATGATCAAACAGTGCGTTGCCGTTTGAATCGTTACCGATAACGGAAATTAAATAACTTTCATTTTTTAATAACGCAATATTTTGAGCGATATTTCTTCCTACACCCCCTGGTGTAGAAATAATTTTCCCTGGGTTGGAATCTTCATAAATTAATTTGGCTGAGGTATAGCTTGTTAAGTCTATATTCGCTGCACCAATAGTCACAGTATAAACATCGTTAGATAAAATATACCCTTTGCCTTTAATATAACCTTTTTTACTTAGGTTCATAATATGCCCTGCAACACATGAGCGACTGATTCCGAGAATATCAGCAATTTCTTGTTGCTGAATGAAAGGATCACGCTTTAGAAGTTGCAATATCTGGTTTTCCCTTTTTGACATATCATACCTTTAGTTATTTTTTTGCACTGATGTTTTATGCCATATCTGACAGACAGTAAAGGCTATTTTTATATTTCTTTCTCGTTATGAGAATATGATCGTAAGATTGGTAAAGCCAGTAAATAACATAAAAATGTGATGTTTGTCTCGAATATTATGCTGAAAAATTGATGAAAATCAGGTGACTAAATACATCAAGTGAGTCAACTATATTTTATTCTGTTAGAATCTCTTTTAAAACAGTGCGTTGGATTGATTTATGGAAACTGCAAACATATGTTTGGTTTTTATGATTTGTTGATTTTCATGGCAAGGTGAAACTGGAATATATGATGAGAAAAAACGGCCCCGGCGACATAATTAGCTATGTAACCAGGGGCTTATTTACAACTCAAATTCTATTAGCCGGTATTATTTTTTATCAGCTAACATATGGTATGAAACGGCAATACCTGCGGCCTGACCAGCAAGTGAAGGTTCATCGCTGGCTAAGTACAGCCCTGCAATATAGTGGCCATCAACAGCGTATTTTCTGTATTTTGTCGCGTAGCGCTCGCCGACTCTGAGTTGACGCCCATCACTTAACGTAAATAACGCCTCATCAACCGCGCCATTGCCCCATACTTCCAACCTTTCGATAACACTATCATTGAGTTCAATAGAACTCGTTTCTGATGTTACGGTGCCGAGTGTATAGGATGAATCGTTGGCAAACGTGATTTTAATACCACCCACTCTGGGGGCATTGCCGATTCTTCGTACATAGCCAAGCAATGATTTTATTTTATTGTATTTACCGTCGATTAAAGAGGGCTTGAAGGGTTCCTGCATTTGATCGTCTTCTGTCAGAGCCTGAATTCTCGTTTTGTTAGTAGGACGATCAAATACGGTTGAATAACTGATAGTTTTAGGATTAAAACCACTTTCCAGGCTATTATTTTGTAGATGTTCAATTAACTCAATACACTCTAAACCGTGTAATAAACAATACCCTCTTACAGACAATAAATTATTAGTGACACTCTCTGCTGTTGATGTGTTTATGGCATTATTATATTCATCAGTATACATCGTATGAATATAGTTTCTGGCTCTGTCAACCAATGTGTCGATAAGTTGTTTTAACTCATTGACTTCAATATCGGTCAGCCCAATATCATTTTTCTTCTCTATCCCCATTTTCCAATAAGGGATCTGTAACATAACCGTGTTAGTGTACATCGGCAGGATCTGGTAGTTTGTTTTATTATCAAAAGACTTGAATCTTTCATCGATACTCACCAGATATCTAGCCAGGAACATATATGCGTCATGGCTTTCCTGGCTGCCAGGTGAGGTTTCCAGCATGTATTGCACATGTTCCATCTTTCCTTTGATCTCTTGTATATCTCCATTAAGTATTCCTTTAATCGTTTGTAGAGCAGCATTCTCTATCATTTGCTCTACTTTTTGGAGGATTTGCTCCCAGGTATTATCTTTCTGTTGCGGCCAAAATAGCCCTAACAGGAAAGACATTGCGGGACCCGCTCCTGGAATAAACCCTACGCCGCCAATAATGGCATCCTTTATTATTGATGACATATCCCATTCATAATCGGGGGTAGAGGTGGTATAAGGCACGATAAGCATGACGTCAGTGAGTACAGGCAATGTGTCATTTTCAGATACATTAATCGGTGTGGTATTCATAATTGTATTTTACCTTAGTTCCTTAGTTAAATAGTGCTTTAGTTAAATAGTGCTTTAGTTAAAGAATAATTAAATTAAACTCTATGAGTTATAAATGTTTTTTCATATTTTTACTTATTATATCCAGTAACAAAGGCGCGTTTATCGGTTTCGTTATAAATGACGACCTTGCTGTAATACACAGAGTTGCTCGGTGATTGTAATATGCCGTCTTCCCCGGCTTTCACTGTGATAGCGGAATATTCGAACCATTCTGATGTGAAAGAGTGAGACCAATAAAAAACGGCTCTAACTGATGATGCGGGGCCAGAATTGGCTACGTAATAATTGGGGCGTGTTTCGGGAATAATTGGCGTATCAATTCTTATTGCCTCAATAGAAGAGTGTGGTTCTATTGTCATATCCCTATAAGGATTGACGGTAAGAGGTTCTGATGCGGGTGTGTCTGTATTGTAAATGAGTGGTTCTGGGTTAGATGGGGTATTGTTTATGATTGTAATGTCACTACTGCCACTTATATTTATATTGATTGTGCTCATAAGGTATTATCCTGTTTTAAATGTTGGTTAAAGTTTAATTTTGTGTTTGTTTTTAAAGGGTTAATTTGTTTATTTTTGGTTTTTTCTATGATCCACAATATAATTGTGGGGATTTTCTCCTTGTGGTTGAAATTTGTTGTTATTTGGCATGAGTCATATATATGATGACTGCGGCTATTCTAAACATATTGGTATGGCAGGATAAAATATAAAAAATGTAAGTTTGATTTAAAAATTATACTACTCATTAAAATAATGTTATTAGTATGTGGGTATGATTAATATTTATTAATGGGAGTGGATAAGTAATAGTATGCCTATTTTAAATAAGGCTGATAAGGTTGTTGATGTAAGATATAACTAGTGATCTTATTGATAATATCAGTTTACTGCTATAAATAAGTATTAATGTAATTCAAGGTATACTCGATAAACTTTAAGTTGCCATCCGCAAGACGACGCGAAGCATTATATTCCCCCGTAGCGAGGGGAAATATAACACGCATCTTGAAGTTGGATTGGTATAGATTTCAGCGAATACCCCCCGCAATCAGTTTAACCTGGTGAATTTTCGGATAGTGCTCAGAAATCTTCTTTTGACGCAGCCACCAGCGCAGGTAATTGACGTCATGGCGATGTGAATCGAATAACAGGCCAACGACACTGCCGCTATGGGCAACGTTCAGACCATAGATACCCGTTTGCTCGACCAAATCCCGCAGTTGATCAAAACAGGGTTTCGGTAATATCGATTGGCTGGCAATAGCGCTTAATGTGCAAGCTTCCCCCAGGCGATAATAGTCATGCCGTTGGTTCGCTGTATGAAATTGCCACCAGGCTTGTTGGAATAAAGGGGCATTATCCCGCCATTGTGCGTGATGATCCTGTTGGTGATATTCTTCTGTCAAAATAGTTTGTGGGCTTTCCAATAGTAAAATATCGATATCCGGTTGCCAGTCGAAGGGAATTTGAGTTTGGGCGGTGAGATGGTCAAACAAGGTTAATGGTTTGAAGATCGTGCTGTCAGTGGGTTCCAGTTTGACACAGAGTTGTGCAAGCTCGGTGCTTTCCAGTGACTTGCCCAATAATCTGGCAGTGGCCTGGGCGGTAGCGGCAATATCCGCTGTGCTACTGGCCATGCCTTTGGCGATCGGAATGGTCGATTGATATTCAATCCGCAAGCCAGCAGTTAATTCTGGTGGCTCCTGCCAGTAATCCAGCAGTACATTGACCATCTGGCGCATACGTGGCCGTTCCTGGGGGATGGGAATACCTTCACTGACAGCAACACAACTGAACCAATTAATCGGGCAGGAGATTAACTTTTCCCCCCCAAACAACCATCCTTGTAGCAGTTCTCCGCAGGAAGCGGGACAAGCGGCTTCAGCCATAGGCAAAAACCTGTTGCATCGCTGCGATTAGGCGCTGATTTTCCCACTCACTGCGCACGGCTATACGATAGTAACGCTTGTCTAATCCGGCATAATTTTCACAATGGCGAATTAACAACCGGCGTTTAAGTAAAGCATGCCATAAATCCAGATTGGGTTTATCACAGCGAAAGAACAGAAAATTAGCGGATGGCGGCCAGACAGTCAGTTCAGGGAAAGTTGAAAGCTGAGACCCTAGATAATGTTGCTGCGATGTCAGCCATTGATGTGTTGCAGCAATATAGTCATGTTCATCAAATAAAATCTCACCAACCCGTGCCGCAAAGGCATTAATTGACCACGGTTCACGTCGATTTTTCATCTCTGCAATCCCGGCCATATTTCCGCTGACTAAATAGCCTAAGCGTAATCCGGGAATGGCAAAGAATTTGGTCATTGAACGCAATACATAAAGATGTCTGGTGACCGTAACTTGCGGAATCAACCCGCGATTCTCAGGGAGAAAATCAATAAAGGATTCATCGACAATCAGCGAAATTCCTTGTTGTTCACAATATTCCACCAGTGATTGCATAAACGGGTTGTCCGGCATTAATCCGGTGGGATTATTGGGCGTAGCGATAAAAACACAATCGGGTTGAATTGTGGAAAGTGTATCCAACAGGCGTAAATCAGGTTGAAATCCGGCGTCCTCTGTTAATGGGTAGTCGATAATTTCTGTGCCAATTTGCTGCAAGGCTTGTCGATATTCAGCAAATCCCGGGATAAGCAGCAAGGCCCGTTTGGGATTGAGATAACGGGTGATGGCATAGATCAGTTCTGTTGCACCATTGCCGGCTATTACTGAGTTGTAATCGCATTGATGGGTCTCTGCGATCGCCTGATGCAAGTGGCGATATTCCACATCTGGGTACTTTTCGATGTCAGCAAGACTATTTTTGATCAACGCCTTAACCCGTTCTGGCGCACCTAACGGATTGATATTGGCACTGAAATCAATCAGCTCATTGGCTGGAAGGCCATATTGTTGGGCAATGCCGATGATATTGCCGCCATGTTCACTCATGGATTGCTCCGTCAGTGGGAGAGAAGGTGAGTATGGTCCCTAAATTGACGACATCACCAACCACAATCAGTGCGGGTGCATGTAAGTTCTTCTCTTCCGCTTTTGCAGCCAGCGTTTCCAGTGTGCCTATAACACTCTTTTGTTTGGGATGGCTGGCGTACATGATCACCGCCGCAGGGGTTGTGGGGGATTTGCCATATAGCATCAACTGTTGGCAGATCTCCATCAGGCGGGTCATCCCCATGAGAATAACCAATGTTCCTTCCAATTGGGCAAGTATCTCCCAATTCTGTTGTTCGTTACCTTGAGAAGTGTGCCCGGTCACAACGTGGAAACTCGATGCATAATTGCGGTGGGTAACGGGAATGCCGGCATAGGCCAGTCCACCAATTGAGGCACTGATCCCCGGAATGATTTCAAATTTAATGCCATGTTGTGCCAGCACTTCCGCTTCTTCCCCTCCACGGCCGAAAACATAGGGATCGCCGCCTTTTAAGCGAACAACCCGTTTTCCCGCCTGTGCATGCCTGACCAGAATTTGATTAATCTCTTCTTGTGGGATGGGATGGTAATCATGTTCTTTGCCAACATTAATAATTTCACAGTGATCTGATACTTGGGCTATAAGTTCAGAATTGACAAGACGGTCATGAACAATGACATCCGCAGATTGAATACAGCGCAATCCTTTGACCGTGATTAAACCTGCATCACCAGGGCCGGCTCCCACTAACCATACATTGCCTTTATTCATTGGGTTACCTCTATGGAATTAAAATATAAATTATCAAAGGGAGAGCTATATTTTCATCAGGGTAGTGAGGTTCTGTTTTTTATTTATCACTTTATGTATTATTTTTCTTATTCTTATGCGTGATGTTATATTTATTTCATATTTTTATCATTATTACTTTAATGCAGGATAAGTAAAGTTGATTTATATCAATATTTTTATCCTTAAATATAAATTATTTTAATATTGAATTTCCTTGTTTATTGAAAATATATATCCATATGAATGCTTCTTTATTGTATTAATATTTTTATTGTAAATTCAATGAGTTAAGTTTTGTTTTTAATTGATGGCTTAGTGGTTGTGTATTAGTTTTTGTTTCGCTTTAAATAAAAATAGTATTTAAAAATCAATAATCATGAACAAGATCACAAAAGTAATAAAGGGTGTTTTTATTAAAATTTAAAAGTGTGTATTTTGGAGTGGATTCGTTTCTCTGTTTTATTTTTCATGCACAATTAATATTGTGATAATGCTTTTTGTTAAGTTGCTTATTTGTTGCAAAATAAAAGATTTGTGGATATCCATATTATTCATTGAATATTAATTGTTTTGTCGAAAATGAACTAAAAGACGTTTATTTGATAAATATCAATGAATGGGAATCTGCGTTGCAGATTTAAAACGAATGCCAATTTTAACACCAATACAGAATTTAAATGTTTTGGGGTAAGCACATGCAACAGAAACATACTTTTGTCATTGCCGGTACAGGTAGCGGATGTGGTAAGACCACCGTTACGTTAGGCATCCTGCGCGCCTTGATGAACCGTTCATTACGGGTACAGCCGTTTAAAATCGGGCCTGATTATCTGGATGGTGGCTGGCATCGTGCTGTGACGGGCGTCGCTTCACGTAATCTTGATGCCTTTATGCTCCCCGAACCGATCCTGAATGGTTTATTTAACCACGCTATGGCTGATAAAGAGATTGGCGTCATTGAAGGGGTAATGGGGTTATATGATGGCTATGGTACAGATCCCAACTATTGCAGTAGTGCGGCAATGGCAAAGCAACTTGGCTGTCCGGTAGTTTTATTGGTGGACGGTAAGGCGGTTTCCACCTCGATTGCGGCTACCGTGATGGGGTTTCAGCAATTTGATCCAACGGTCAATATTGTGGGAGTGCTGCTCAATCGCGTCAATCGGGATAGCCATTTTCAGTTATTAAAACAGGCCATTGAAGGTTATTGTGGTATTCCTGTTTTGGGGCGGTTGCCGGTGATGCCAGAGATTACCCTTCCTTCCCGCCATCTTGGGTTGATCCCTGCGCAAGAACAAGTCAGCCAACGCGAAGAGTGCTGGACTCGTCTTGCTCAACAAATCGAAGCCTTGGTGGATTTAGATAAGTTGCTGGCATTAACCCAGCTATCTTCCTTGCCAAAAGGCAATATCGATTCCCTCATTGATCCCGCGATGGGGCAAGGTTTAACACTGGCTCTGGCAGCAGATGAGGCATTCCACTTCTATTACCCTGATAACCTGTTGTTGCTGGAAAAAGCCGGTGTGACTATCAAACGGTTCAGTCCCCTGCATGATCATCGGTTACCTGAATGCCAGATGATCTATTTGGGGGGTGGATACCCTGAGATTTATGCCCAATCCCTCTCTTCCAACCACGCCATGCATTTGGCATTACGTCAGGCGCAGCACAAAGG
Source organism: Xenorhabdus sp. SGI240 (assembly GCF_040081915.1). Lineage (NCBI taxonomy): Bacteria > Pseudomonadati > Pseudomonadota > Gammaproteobacteria > Enterobacterales > Morganellaceae > Xenorhabdus > Xenorhabdus sp. SGI240. The sequence continues at coordinate 35,391 of NZ_JBEBMB010000004.1, read as the reverse complement.
GATCCCCATTTATGCGGAATGCGGTGGCTTGATGTATCTCGGCGATACCCTGATTGATGCCGATGGTGTACGCCATGACATGGTAGGGTTGATTGCCGGTGAAAGTCAGATGGGAGATCACCTGCAACGCTTTGGTTACTGCGAAGCTACGGCAATGTGTGATACGCCTTTCGTGGCAAAAGGGGAAACGTTGCGCGGGCATGAATTCCATTACTCGGATTTTATCACGACCAACCCCCCCGTTTTTCAGTGTGTTAAATGGTGTGATCCAAAAGAAACATTAAAAACCGTGCAGAAAAGCTGGCAGGGAGGCTACCAGAATGGCAATACCCTGGCGAGCTATCTGCATATTCATTTTGCCCAACGCCCCCATTTGCTCCATCGTTGGCTGATGATGGCACGGAGGCTGTTATGACCGTCTTATTGTGGGTTACAGCTTTTATTCTGGACAGGAAATTGGGTGATCCTCCTCATTGGCCGCACCCTGTGCGCTGGATGGGGCAGCTGACTAACCAAACTGAGCAGCTTATTCGCCGGATTAGCCAAACTGAAACCGACTTGAAATGGGGCGGCGTACTGTTATGGCTGGTGGTCGTGGGGAGTGTCTGGCTGGCGAGCTATTGGGTTTTACAATTGGTTTATGGTGTGACGTTCTGGCTGGGATGTTTGGTTGAAATTTGGCTGATTTATACCGTGTTGGCAGGACGTGGCTTAGGCGAGGCGGCAAATGTTGTTTATCAGGCATTGCGTCAGGGAGATTTAGCTGCCAGCCGTCAACAGCTTGGCAAAATTGTCGGTCGGGACACCGGCCAATTGCACCCCCCCCAAATCAGCCGTGCCGCGATTGAAACCGTGGCAGAAAACAGCGTGGATGGCGTGATTGCTCCATTGTTCTTCTTAATGCTTGGCGGTGCTCCACTTGCCCTGGTTTATAAAGCAATCAATACCCTTGATTCCATGGTGGGCTATAAAACGCCTCACTATCGGGCATTGGGGATGTTTTCGGCACGTATGGATGATGTGGCGAATTGGCTGCCTGCCCGTTTGGGCTGGATTCTGCTGGCAATGGCCGCGAAATGGCAGGGATTGGATTTTCGGCAGGCGTTACACATTGGCTGGCGTGATCGCTACCAACACAGTAGCCCCAACAGTGGCTGGCCGGAAGCCACTGTAGCAGGGGCATTGGGTATCCGTCTTGGCGGACCGAATGTCTACTTTAATCAGCTTGTCGAAAAACCGTGGATGGGTGATGCCAGGCGTGAAGTCACGCCTGATGATATCCCACAGTCTGTTCAGATGATGGTGGTGGCATCAGTGATGGCGCTGTTGCTGTTTGCGCTGCTGCATAGCCTGGTCAGTGTGATGATATAAGGAGGGAACAGCATGAGCGATTACATCCGACAACCCCAACAGATCGAAAGAAATAGCTTTGACATTATCAGTCAGCTTATTTTTGAATCGCGGCCTGATTATCGTTTTGTGGACGCGGATCAAGAAGCCGTGATCAAACGGGTGATCCATACCACCGCTGATTTTGACTGGCTTGATATTCTCTATTTTTCCCCGCATGTTTTGCGCCACATTCGTGACGGTATCTTGCGTGGCTGTACGTTATATACCGATACAACAATGGTGCTATCTGGCATCAATAAAACGCGCCTGGCTCAGTATGGCAGCGAATGCCGTTGTTATGTCAGCGATCCCCGCGCCGTTCAAATGGCAAAAGCCCAGCAAATCACACGTTCAATGGCCGCCGTCGATCTGGCCCTGCAAGAAGCAGGGGAGAAGATTTTTGTCTTTGGCAACGCCCCGACTGCGCTGTTTCGTTTGATGGAACACCCATTTGCACCCATTGCAGTCGTTGGTGTGCCTGTTGGGTTTGTTGGCGCAGAGGAATCAAAAAATGCCCTGATCAATCGCGGATTAAGTTGTATTGCAGCAAAAGGGCGCAAGGGAGGCAGCAATATTGCCGCCGCCATTATCAACGCCATTCTGTACCGGATGCCGGAGGTCAGGCATGAATGAAATCAGTGATACACAAGCCAATAGCCTCGGAACGGTTTGGCATCGGGGCAAGCAGTATCGCAAGGGCTACACCACGGGGTCTTGTGCCACAGCCGCTGCCAGGGTTGCTGCATTGATGATCTTGCGTCAGCAGATTATTCATCAGGTTTCGATTGTCACGCCTTCGGGTGTCACCTTGGTCTTGAATGTTGAACAGCCCTTGATTGAGGGACAGCAGGCGGTTGCCGCTATCCGTAAAGATGGTGGCGATGATGTGGATGCAACCCACGGTATGTTGATTTTTGCCCGTGTCTGCCTGAATGACAGCGGTGTGATCACACTGGATGGCGATGAAGGCATTGGCAGGGTAACGCGGGTGGGGGTAGGTTTGCCGATTGGCTGGGCAGCCATTAATAAAACCCCACGGCATACCATTGAAGAAGCGGTACGGGAGGTCATCGGTCCGCAGCGTGGGGCAGATATCATCCTCTTTGCCCCTGAAGGCGAGGAACGGGCGAAGAAAACCTATAACGACAGATTGGGGATTAAGGGAGGTATTTCGGTTATTGGCACGACAGGCATTGTGACACCGATGTCGGAAGAGAGCTGGAAACGTTCTCTGGCATTGGAATTAGAAGCCAAACGTGCCGATGGGCTGGATCGCATTATTTTTGTGCCGGGAAATCACGGTGAACGTTTTGTCAGTCAGCAGTTGGGTATTGATGCGAATTATGTCGTCACAATGAGTAACTTTGTCGGTTATATGTTGCAGGAAGCCGTGCGTCTGGAGTTCCGTCATATCGTTCTGGTAGGGCATGTCGGCAAGTTGGTGAAAATCGCGGCCGGTATCTTTCATACCCACAGCCATATTGCTGATGGTCGCATGGAAACGCTGATTGCCAATCTGGCCTTAATAGGGGCACCTTTCGAACTGATTCAGGCCGTGGATCAATGTGATACCACTGAAGCAGCCATTGAGTTGATTGCAGAACAGGGCTGGCAGGCCGTGTACCAACAAATTGCCCGGAAAATCTGCGGGCGTATCGACCAAATGCTACGTTTCGCCCGTGGTAAGCCGCAGTGTGATGCCATTCTCTTCTCTTTTGATAACCAGGTTTTGGGCTGCAACCGGCCTGTGGACGCGATAGTGAAGGATTTTATGGAGGATTGCCGATGATCACCGTTATTGGTATTGGTCCCGGCGCCGCTGCAAACCAAACATTGGCTGCGTTGGAAGCGATCAGACAGGCGGAAGTGTTGGTCGGCGGAAAGCGCCATCTCGCCGAATTTTCCCATTTCAACGGGGAAACCCGCCGTTTGGATGCTGATGTGGATGGATTGATGCAGTGGCTTGCACAGAATCAGCATCGGCAAATTATTGTGCTGGCTTCGGGTGATCCCCTCTTTTATGGCATCGGCAAACGAATCATTGAGCATTTTTCTGGACAAAATACCCGCATTATCTCTGGCATCAGTTCAATCCAATATTTATGCGCCCGGATTTTGCTGGATATGAACGACATTTATCTCACCAGCAGCCACGGGCGCAAACCGGATTTTGACTGGCTATTGCAACACGAAAAAATCGCTATGGTAACGGATGACGCCATTGGCCCTTACCAGATTGCGCAAGAAATTCTGGTGCGCGGGCAGCAACGTCGCATGGTGATCGGCAAAAATTTATCCCATGAACATGAGCAAATAATTTGTTTGTACGCGGAACAGGTCGTGCAACGCGGCAACATTGATTATGGCTTGAATGTTGTGGTGATTTTAAAGGGTGAACCTGAATGAAAGATGAACTGTTTTTGCGTGGTCATCGCATCCCCATGACCAAAGAAGCGGTTAGGGCGCTGGCATTGGAACGACTGGAACTGGAAAACGCCTGCCGTTTTATCGATGTTGGTGCGGGTACGGGCAGCGTCAGTATTGAAGCGGCATTGCGCTATCCGGCATTGGATATTCTCGCCATTGAACGCAAGGAAGATGCCTTGTCACTGCTTGCTGAAAATGTTCGGCATTTTGGCTGCCAGAGGGTTCGTATCCAGTCTGGTATTGCCCCTGTGCCATTGGACAGCACCGCAGAGGCTATTTTCATTGGCGGAACGGGGGGACATCTGACAGAAATCATTGATTGGGCGTTGCTGCACCTGAACTCAGGTGGACGTTTAGTCATGACTTTTATCCTGCTGGAAAACTTCACGCAAGCATTATCGCACCTGAAATCCTGTCGGGTGACCGCGCTTGATGGGCGTGAAATTCAGGTGGGAGAACTGACGGCACTCGGGCAGGGACATTATTTCAAACCCAACAATCCCACTTATTTGTTGTCCTGCCAGAAAGAACCCGGTCAAGAGGAGCGGAATGATGCCTGAATCTATTAACGCTGAACCGACAGATAACCTCAGTTTTGATACTGAAAAAGTCTGGTTTGTGGGGGCGGGACCAGGGGATAAGAGCCTGATTACCCTGAAAGGCTATCAATTATTACGTCAGGCGCACGTGGTGATTTATGCCGGTTCGCTGGTTAATCGGGCGTTACTGGATTATTGCCGTGCAGATGCCGAATGCCATGACAGCGCGAGATTGACGTTAGCGGAAATCACGGAATTGATGGTGAATGGCGTGCAAGCGGGCAAATTGGTGGTTCGCCTGCAAACGGGAGATTTATCGCTGTTTGGCTCCATACGTGAGCAGGCCGAAGAACTGGCAAATCATGCTATTGGTTTTGTCTCTGTGCCCGGGGTGAGTTCGTTTCTTGGGGCGGCTGCGCAGTTGGGCGTGGAGTACACCGTGCCCGAAGTCGCGCAAAGTTTGATTATCACCCGCATGGAAGGCAGAACGCCGATGCCGCCCCGGGAAACGCTGGAGGCCTTTGCCGCTCACCAAACTTCAATGGCGATCTTCCTTTCGGTACAGAACATGACGGAGGTTGTGGCTCGGTTGGTTCAGGGCGGTTATGGACAGGAAACCCCTGCTGCGGTGGTTTATAAGGCAACCTGGCCGGATTGCCAGATAGTGCGGGGGACATTGGCGACAATTGCTGAACAGGTACACAGCGCCGGCATTCGTAAAACGGCCTTGATCCTGGTAGGCGCTTTTCTTGGCGAAGAGTATCACTACTCGAAACTGTACGATGCGAGGTTCAGCCATGAATACCGTAGCGCCTGACTTAATATCACCTGACGTAACAGCCTCTAAAGCTGGGTTACCTGGAAAAATGCCATCTAACAAAGAATATGCCTTGTTTTGCCTGACAGAAGGGGGTATGGCGTTGGCTCGTCGTTTGCGGATCCATTTAGCGATGGATTGTTTCACTTCTCCTGAATGGGTGGCGAGTGAATTTATGGCATTTGAAGGCGGTTTTGCCAATACGGTACGCAGGGCATTCACCCAATATGAGGCGTTGATCATGATTGGCGCGACGGGGATCGCCATTCGGGTTATCGCTCCGTTGCTCAAGGACAAAATGACCGATCCGGCGGTTGTCGTACTGGATGAAAAAGGGCAGTTTGCGATCAGTTTATTGTCGGGGCATATGGGAGGCGCGAATAAGCTGGCACAACAGATCGCAGATATTCTTGATGGTCAGGCGGTGATCACCACTGCAACCGATGTTAACCAAGTCGCCGCATTGGATCTGTTATCGCAAGAAATTGATGGAAAAATGGAAAATTTCCGTGCCAATGTCAAAACCGTTAATCAAATGCTGGTCAATGGCAAGCGGGTCGGTATTTGGTGGCATCCCGACTTGAGTGATGAAAAAGATCGCTATGACACGCGTGGGTTCATTCCCGTTGACTCTCTGGAAGATCGGCCGGAATTGGATGCCCTGGTATACATCAGCTATGAACGGACAAATCTGGCACTGGCAATCCCGACTTTTAAATTAATCCCGCGCCGTATCGTTGCAGGCATCGGTTGTCGGCGGGGAGTGGAAGCGGAACGGCTCGTAGAATTATTAGATCGCCATCTGGCGGAACATCACCTTGAATCTTTGGCGCTAAAAGCCGTCGGCAGTGTTGAACTGAAAAAAAACGAACCGGCGTTAATCCAATTGGCCCAAGAGCGGAAAATTCCCTACCAAATCTTCTCTGTTAATCAGCTTGCCCAGTGTGAACAGGCATTTCCGGTTTCTGAATTTGTGCGAAAAACGGTGGGTATAGGCTGTGTCTCCCAACCCGTGGCCTGGCTAATGAGTCAGGGGCATCTGGTTGGTCATACCCTGCGTGAGCAGGGCGTCACCATCACATTAGGAGTATTGCATCCATGTTAACAGTCATTGGAATCGGTCCCGGCAGTGAAGCCATGATGACGCAGGAGGCGATTGCGGCATTGAAAGCGGCTGACATCGTGGTGGGTTACAAAACCTACACCCATCTGGTGAAACCACTGGTAGGCGATAAAGAAATTATCAAAACCGGCATGTGCAAAGAGATTGAGCGCTGCCAGACAGCCATTGAGCTGGCCGAACAGGGTAAAAATGTAGCGGTAGTGTGTAGCGGGGATGCGGGTATTTATGGCATGGCTGGCTTGATTCTGGCGTTGGTCAGTCAGCAAAAGCGTAAGGTAGAAGTCCGGCTGGTAGCGGGCGTGACGGCGAGTACGGCTTGCGCCGCCTTGCTTGGTGCGCCATTGATGCATGACTTTTGTCATATCAGCCTAAGCGATCTGCTCACCCCGTGGGAGGTTATTGAAAAGCGGGTTCAGGCTGCGGCAGAAGCCGATTTTGTGGTCTGTTTCTATAATCCCCGCAGTCGCGGACGGGAAGAGCATCTGGCCCGGGCATTTTCCCTGATGGCACCGTGGAAATCGCCAGAAACGCCCGTTGGCGTGGTGAAAGCGGCCGGGCGCAAACATGAGGATAAATGGCTGACGACTTTTGGCTCAATGGATTTTTCCCGTGTTGATATGCGCAGTCTGGTGATCGTGGGCAACCAGTCAACGTATATACGTGATGGGCTGATGATCACGCCGAGAGGATACAAGCTATGAAACAACCATTGATTCACATTTTTGGCGGTACGAGCGATGCCCGCCAGATTTGTGTGATGATGGATATTGCCAGCATAAATTATAGCTTGTCAGTGGCGACGCCGGCGGGAGCACAGCAGGCGATGGGGATCCGCGGTGAAATTGTTACCGGCAGGATGGAGTCCGAAGAGATGGCCGAATATTTGCAAAAGCGAGGGACAAAAAGGGTGATTGATGCGTCCCATCCTTATGCTGAACGGCTGAGTCAAAACATTGTCGGCGCTTGCCAAAAGTTGGGTGTTCCTCTCATTCGTTATATCCGTCCCAGCGATATTGATGCTGTTGAACATCCCCTTATCTATAAAGTGGCAACCATTAAGCAGGCGTGTGAAATAGCAACCGGTTTGGCAAACCGTATTTTGCTGACCACCGGCAGTAAACAATTGGCCGACTACGTGGCGCACCTGCCAGGAAAAACGGTGCTGGCTCGTGTATTGCCAACTGCAGACGTTTTGGCGCTGTGTGAATCTTGTGGTTTGTCGGTCGATCAGATCTTTGCCCTGAAAGGTCCCTTCAGTGCCGATTTCAATCGGGCATTTTACCAATTTTGTCAGGCGGAGGTCGTCATAACCAAAGAGTCTGGTGAGCAAGGCGGGTTCAGGGAAAAAGTGGAACCCTGCCTTTCCCTCGGGTTGCCCTGCATTGTGCTCTGTCGCCCGGGGCAGCAATTTGCCGGAGAGGGGATCACGCAGGTCAACGGATTGGACGAGATGGCACGGTTATTGGCGAATTTGGGTACGTAAATAAACCAATAAGGAAAAGCGAAATGAAAAAAGCATTATTGGTGATAAGTTTCGGAACCAGTTATCCCGAAACGCTGAAAAACAATATTGAAGCCTGTGAGCAGCAATTAGCCTCGGTGTTTCCAGACCGGGAACTCTGTCGGGCCTTTACCTCTGGCATGATCATTCGCAAATTGCGTCAACGCGATGGCATTCACATTGATACTCCCCACGATGCGCTGACCAGACTGCATCACGCAGGTTATCACGATGTTGCTGTTCAATGCCTGCATATCATTAATGGCGATGAATATGAAAAAGTGCGGCGTGAGGTTGAGAAATTTCGTCCTCGTTTTAAGCGGTTGGTGCTGGGTACGCCTCTGCTTAGCCACTTTGATGACTACCTGCAACTGATGCGGGCACTGCGCCACCAGCTTCCGCGGTTGGCAGAGAATGAATGTGTCGTTTTTATGGGACACGGTACAACCCACTCTGCTTTTTCTGCCTACGCCTGTCTGGATCACCTGATGAGCCATTCCCATTTTCCGGCACGGGTAGGCGCGGTCGAAAGCTATCCTGAACTTCCTCTGATCATTAAGGGATTAAAAGAGCAAAAGATCCGCAAGGCTTATCTGATGCCATTGATGCTGGTGGCCGGCGATCATGCCACTAATGATATGGCTTCAAATGAAGAAGACTCCTGGAAGTCACAGTTGGAGAATGCGGGGATTGTTGCGATCCCCTGGTTACAGGGATTGGGGGAAAACCCGATGATTCGGCAGATGTTTGTTGATCACCTTGCTTACGCGCTAAATGATCAGGAGAAAGCGTTATGAACGAAACAGCAACAGCAGGAAAACTGTATGTTATGGGCGTTGGCCCGGGAGCCAGTGATCTGGTGACTGTACGGGCTGCGCGTATTCTTTCTGAACTTGATGTGATCTATACCCCGACGGGAAAAAAAGGCGCCAGAAGTCTCGCTCACGCCATCATTGAAGAATACCTTTCGCCGAACACTCAAGTTTGCACTTATCACTTTTTAATGAAAGCCGACATAGCAGCAAAACAAGCGGTGTGGGATGAAGTGGCGCAAGCCTTGAAAGAGGACGTGGCGAATGGCAGGAAAGTGGGGTTTATCACTTTGGGCGATCCGATGCTGTTTAGTACATGGGTATTTCTTTTGCAGCGGTTGGTATCGCAACAGATGAACTCTCCCTCATGGCTGGAAATTGTGCCGGGGATCACCTCATTTTCTGCCATTGCCGCAGCCAGTGCGATGCCACTGGCGATGGAAGAGCAAACATTGGCTGTTATTGCTTGTACCGCTTCTGAAGCGCTTCTGGAGCAAGCATTACTCAATCACGACTGCATTGTCCTGATGAAAGTTTATTCGCGTTTTCCCCTGATCCGTGACCTGCTGCAACGTCACAATCTGTTAGAACATGCGTTGATGATGGCTGATGCAACTTTGCCGACTGAACAAGGTTGGCGCAATCTTGCCGCACTGCCCCCCAGCGAAAAAGAGAGAATGCAGGGATTGTCCTATTTTTCAACGATTCTGGTTAATAAAAACTGGCCATTATCAAGGTGAGTGATAATGGTATGCCGATGGTGGTGATTGGCACTGCTGTGGCGGAAAAACAGGACACAATGAAATAAGAGAGGAAATAGAATGACATTATCGCTGATGGTTCAGGGAACGGCGTCTGATGCTGGCAAAAGTGTGCTGGTGGCGGGATTTTGTCGGCTATTTGCCCAGGATGGCTATCGCTGTACGCCCTTTAAATCACAAAATATGGCGCTTAATTCTGGGATTACCGCAGATGGCAAAGAGATGGGACGAGCACAGATATTTCAGGCGGAAGCCGCGGGGATTGCGCCGGATGTACGGATGAATCCTGTATTGTTGAAACCCACCAGCGATCGCAAGGCTCAGGTGGTTTTTATGGGGAAAGTGATGTGCAGCATGAATGCGGTGGAATATCACGAACATAAACCCCAATTGCTCCAGCAGATTTTGAGGGCATACAACGGGTTAGCAGCAGAAACGGATATCATGGTGTTAGAAGGGGCGGGTAGCCCGGCAGAGATCAATTTGCGTGATCGCGATATTGTTAATATGGGGATGGCTGAATTAGTGGATGCGCCGGTCATTTTGGTGGCAGATATTGATCGTGGCGGGGTATTTGCATCCATCTACGGCACATTAGCCTTGCTTAAACCGGCGGAAAAAGCCCGTATTAAGGGCGTGATCATCAATAAATTTCGCGGTGATATCGCTTTGTTGCAATCAGGGATCGATCAGATCGAAGCTTTGACACAAGTCCCGATATTGGGGGTATTACCGTGGCTGGATCTTGATCTGGAAGATGAAGACAGCGTCGCTTTGCAGGTGGGTAAATATGATCGGCCGCAACAAAAAACAGGAAACTGTCTGGATATTGCTGTCATTCAATACCCCCATATCGCCAATTTCACCGATTTCAATGCGCTGGCAGCTCAACCGGATGTGTTTTTGCATTATGTCTCCAAACCTTCTGAACTCCAGAAAGCCGACCTGATTATTCTTCCCGGCAGCAAAAATACATTGGCAGATTTGGTATGGTTGAAAACTCAGGGGTTTGAACCGGCAATTATCACGGCTCATCAGAAAAATGTACCGATTATCGGGATCTGTGGTGGTTATCAAATGTTAGGTAAGCAGATTGTGGATGGGGTGGAATCCGGCTTAACGCAAATGACAGGATTAGGTTTATTGGATACGGAAACCCACTTTGCCAGTGAAAAACAGACCGCACAGGTTAGGGGCGTAGTCATGCCTGCGTTGTCAGGTATGCTGAAATTATGCAGCGAACAACCGATTGCGGGTTATGAAATCCATCTGGGAACCACTCGGCTTGGTCAGCAGGCAACGCCTTTTGCCCAAATATATTGGCGCAACGGCGAAGAAAGAAATAGTGAGGAAAAAAACGGGTTTGATGGTGCAGTGGCTCAAGATGGTTTGGTCATGGGAAGTTACCTGCATGGTTTGTTCGATCAAAACACGTTTACCCGCCCACTATTAAATCAATTGCGTATCAGAAAAGGCGATGTTCCACTGGAAAATGTGGCCTTTAATTACCGCCAGCATAAAGAAAAACAATTCAACAAGTTGGCCGCCAGTATGCGTGAGCATCTGGATATCGCGCGGATTTATCAGTTAATGCATGAACACTCATCTGGCGGAGTGATGCCATGATTTTAGTGACAGGCGGTGCCCGCAGTGGCAAGAGTAGCCACGCTGAACGCCTGCTCGCTAAACAGTGCGAGCAGGTGTTATATATCGCGACGGCACAGGTCACCGATGAAGAGATGGCCGCGCGTATTGAGCGGCATAAACAGGGACGACCGACACATTGGCGAACCTGGGAAGGCCATCAAGATTTAGGCTCTGTTATCCGCCAGCACCGCCAACCCCAAGAGGGCGTTATACTAGAATGTGTGACCACATTAATTGCCAGCGTGTTGTTTGACTTATCGGGTGGTGTCTCACCCGATGAACTTGATTTCGCCTCATTGGAGGGGGTTATCCATCACCAGATCGATGACCTGATTGATGCCAGCCTGATGTGTCCGATGCCAGTATATTTGGTGACCAACGAGTTGGGGATGGGTATCACACCTGAAAACCGATTGGCACGCCATTTTGTCGATATTGCTGGACGTGCTAACCAAAAGCTGGCACAAGCGGCTAAAGAAGTCTGGCTGATGGTTTCGGGCATTGGAGTGAAGATTAAATGAAACGACACCTTTTTTGGGCCACACTACAGTTTATGACACGGCTTCCGATCCCGCAAAAGTGGGCGGCCGGCGTCGATTTTCGCCAATATTGGCGTGGTGTGCCTTATTTTCCGTTGATTGGGTTCATTGTTGGTGGTCTGGCTGGATTGGTATCACTTTCGATCAGCCAGTCGGGTGGAGGAATGTATATCGGTGCGGTGGGTTATGTGCTGGTGTTGGTTTTATTGACGGGCGGGTTACATTTAGATGGATTGGCGGATACGTGTGATGGGCTTTTTTCCTCCCGCCAGCGTAAAGAAATGCTGGAAATTATGCGCGATAGCCGGCTTGGAACGTATGGCGGAGTCGGGTTAATTTTCTGTCTTGCCCTCAAAACATTCGCTGTTGTTGAATTATCTTATCATCCCCCCTTGTATTTGCTTGTCTTGTTGACTTGTGCATCGATTGCCGGACGAACAGCCGTGGTGCTTTTAATGTATGCGCAACGTGATGCTCGTGAAGGCGAGGGAATGGGAAGCAGTTATATTGGCCAAATTAGCTTTTCTGTGACTACGCTGACCGTGTTGGTTGGTGTTGTATTGGTGATGGCACTGGGGAATTGGCAAACCTTGTCGGCAATGATGGTGTCATTGCTTGTGGTTTATGGGCTTGCCCTCTATTTCAATTATCGTCTTGGGGGACAAACGGGCGATACGCTGGGCGCTTCCATTGAGGTAGGGGAAATTGCTTTTTTGCTGGCAATGATCTGGCAATAGATGATTTGGCAATAAACGAAGCCAATCAGGAGAGAATAATCAGCTGCGATTGTTTCTCGTTCGGCATGGGATGAATAAACATGACACTAAAATCATTGCTCGATGCTATCCGACCTCTGGATCGGGAAAATATGGAAAAAGCGGCACAGCACATTGACAGTTTAGTCAAGCCATTGGGAAGTTTGGGGCGTCTTGAAGCGTTGGCGATACAATTATCGGGCATGCCGGGCATTGTTGGTCTACAAAACCTGCAAAAAGAGATTATCGTCATGTGTGCTGATCATGGCGTCTATGACGAAGGTGTGGCTATTTCACCTAAAAACGTTACAGCCATACAGGCACGCAATATGTTGCAAGGGTTAACCGGTGTTTGTGTGCTGGCGAAAAACAGTGGAACGCATGTTTTGCCCGTGGATATTGGCATTGATTGTGAGCCTATCGAACACATGTTGTCCCTTAAAATTGCACGGGGCTGCGGCAATATTGCCAAAGGGGCTGCGATGGATTATGAACACGCTGAAATGTTGTTGTTGGCAAGCGCACAACTGGTGCAACAGCGTATTGCAGCAGGAATAACGGTATTGGGTATTGGGGAGCTGGGGATTGCCAATACGACGGCCGCCGCTGCGGTTATCTGTGTCCTGACAGGAAATAATCCCTGTGATGTGGTCGGGTTAGGCGCTAATTTTCCTTCTGAGCGGCTGGCACATAAGCAGTTCATTGTACGGCAGGCTATTGCCATCAATCAGCCAGATCGCAATAACGCCATTGATGTATTGGCAAAAGTGGGCGGATTTGAACTTGTCGGCATGGCTGGTGTGATTCTGGGAGCGGCAGCTTCTGGTGTACCTGTGATACTTGATGGTTTCTTGTCCTATGCATCCGCATTAGCCGCCTGTCAGATATCCCCCATAGCACGGGATTATTGCATCCCTTCCCATATGTCGGCAGAAAAAGGTGCCGCGCTGGCGCTACGATATTTGCATTTGCAACCCTACCTGCATTTAGATTTGCGTCTTGGCGAGGGTAGCGGTGCGGCTATGGCGATGTCCCTGATTGATGCAGCCTGCTCGATGTATTGCCATATGGGGAAATTGGCAAGTAGTGGGATCAATTTACCGGCGTCAGAAAGGCCGCACGTCATCGCACCATCTTTAAACATATAAATTAAGTCCGGGGGACTCATTTATCGTTATTGTCTTTATGCGGGGTATATCAGTCTTTGACACGTTTTCTCAATTGATCTTTTACAACTTTGCCATTGGCATTTCGCGGTAAAGTTAAAAAAGTATATCCTTTAGGGCGTTTATAGCGTGCTATTACCGTACAAATATAATCGTCTAACTCCTGCTCCGTGATTGTTGTATTTTCATCGAGTTCAATAAAAGCATGGGGAACTTCTCCCCAATAGGGATCGGGTTTCGCCACAACAGCAACCGCTAATACATTTGGGTAACTGGATAAGGCATTTTCCAGTTCAAGGCTGGAAATATTCTCACCCCCGGAAATAATGATATCTTTTTCCCTGTCGATGATTTTGATATAGCCATCAGGATCGACGACGGCTAAATCACCTGTATAAAACCATTGGTTAGTGATCTCCGGTGTCACATGACGTACCGGATCATAAGCTGCTACGATATTACCGCGGATTGCGATCTCACCGAGGGTTTTGCCATCAAAAGGAACTTCCGCGTTATTTTTATCAATAACGCTTACCTGACCTTGTAAATTAGAGACAATTCCCTGACGCATCCGTTTTAAGACTTTTTCTGATTCTGGCAATGCGTTCCATTCATGCTTATTTTCACAAACGACCACAGGGCCATAAGTTTCAGTTAATCCATAAACATGCGTTGCATTGATACCGACTTCGTTCAGCAACGAAAACATCATTTCTGTCGGTGGGGCACCGGCAATCAGGCCATAAACGCGACCATTAAAATGCTTTTTATGCTTTTGCGTTATCTTGCCTAAAGCGTAGTGAATAATCGGGGCACCACAATAATGGGTGACGTGATGTTGCTGGATGAGTTGCATTGCATCTTCTGCATCAAATTTCCTTATACAGATGTGTGTGCCAGCCCGTGCCGCAACTGTCCAGGGGAAACACCAGCCATTGCAGTGAAACATGGGAAGCGTCCATAAAAAGATGGGGTTCTTGGGCATGTCCCAATCCAGAATATTGGAAATGGCATTTAAAAATGCCCCACGGTGAGAATACACAACCAGTTTCGGTTGCCCGCTGGTGCCCGAAGTGCAATTGATACTTATAGCGGCTTGTTCGTCAATCTGGATAAATGAGAGTGTCTTTGATGAGTGTTCGGTTACCAGTGATTCGTAAGAGATAAATTCATGTCCGGCAGGAGATATAGGAATAGCTGAGTTGTTTTCATCAACAATGATTATCTTAATTGGCTGCTTGAAAGCGACATTATTTAATAGTGAAAGGTAATTTTTGTCGATAAATAATATTTTTGGATGCAGTTTTTCAAAAACAAAATTTAATGTGGCTGCGTCTGTTCGGGTACTCAAGGCATTAAGAATGCCGCCGGACAAAGGAACGGCAAAATGTAATTCAAGCAATTCGTGGATATTGGGTAAAATAGCCGAAACGACGTTTTCTTTATCCACCCCCATTTGTTGGAGAGAGATAGCAAGCCTTTCACAGCGATTGGCATATTGGTGCCAGGTCCAACGCTGTTTTCCATCAATGATGGCGGTATCATGACCATTGCTCAATACAGCCCGTTTAAGAAATAAAAGCGGTGATAATGCAGTGCCGGTATATTCATGTAAGAATGAATTATCGAGGATCATACTCTTCACTCCATATTATTATCGTTAACAAAATGTTATGTACTTTAAAAGTAATCTCTGGCAGCAGAATAAGCAATGTCGGAAAAATTTAAGGAAGATGCTTTATTTCTATTTTTCATGTAAATAATGTGACTTTATTTTGTGTTTTTTAATATGCTGCTTTCATTTATTAAACTTGATAAAGTCACGGTTTAAAAATAAATCGAAGAGTTCTATGTTAGATAATAAAAAAACGTTAACCACTAATACAAAAGGAAAAGCGATGTTCAATTTAGCCGGAAAAATTGCTTTTATTTCAGGTGGCACCAAAGGTATTGGCACGGGAATTGCCAAGGTATTGAAGCAAGCGGGTGCGGTGACTATTATTGCCGGTACTGATGAGGTGAGAGGGAAAGCCATTGCCAAAGCGCTGGAAGTTGATTTCATTCCTCTTGATGTGACTGATCAAGCAGCCTGTAAAAACGTGATTACCCGGATTGTTGAAAAGTACGGCCGGCTCGATATTCTCTGTTCCAATGCCGGTATTTTTCCACAGCATTATCTGAAAGATATGACTGCGGAGGATTGGGATTTAGTGCACAGCGTCAACCTTAAAGGGACATTTTTTCTGGTACAAGCGGCATTGAATGTCATGGAAAAGCAGCGTTACGGGCGCGTTGTGATTACTTCATCAATAACGGGTGAGATAACGGGTATTCAGGGTTACAGTCACTATGGTGCCAGTAAGGCGGGGCAACTAGGGTTTATGCGCAGTGCCGCGCTGGAATATGCGGGGCAAGGTATCACCATTAATGCCGTTATGCCAGGTATGATCATGACGGAAGGTTTAACGTCATTTGGTGATGAATTCCTCAGTTATGCGAAAGATATCACGCCAATGCGGGCTTTGGGTACGCCTGAAGATATCGGCTATGCCGCCTGTTTCCTGGCTTCCGATGAAGCGAAATATATTACCGGACAAACAATAGTCGTTGATGGTGGACAGGTTTTGCCAGAAGTACAGGAAGCCTGATTATGTGACAAAGATTGTCGTAAGACAGTAGAAGAAGGTAAAATGTCTATCCAGTAAACACAGGGAGGGGGATTTGTTCTCTTCCTGATTTTTTATTGTCTGAATCAGGTAAGAAATATTATGTCACTGAATGATGAGCGTAAACCTCTTCCACTGCCAAATGGGAACAAAAAAGTCTTGTTGCACTCTTGTTGTGCGCCGTGTTCTGGGGAAGTGATGGAAGCCATGTTGGCTTCAGGCGTTGATTTCACAATATTTTTCTATAACCCGAATATTCATCCTCTGAAAGAATACGAGTTACGTAAAGATGAAAATATCCGTTTTGCGCAGGAAATGGGCATTCCTTTTATCGACGCCGATTACGACCGTGATAATTGGTTTGAACGCGCGAAAGGAATGGAAAATGAGCCTGAACGCGGTATTCGTTGCACAATGTGTTTTGATATGCGTTTCGAACGAACAGCACTTTATGCCTACGAACATGGTTTCCCAGTGATTACCAGCTCACTCGGTATTTCTCGCTGGAAAAATATGCAACAAATCAATGAATGTGGGGTTCGTGCGGCGTCCCGTTACCCTGACTTAATGTATTGGGAATATAACTGGCGTAAAGGGGGCGGATCTGCCCGTATGATAGAAATCAGTAAACGAGAAGCGTTCTATCAGCAGGAATATTGTGGCTGTATTTACTCGTTGCGGGATACTAATCGCCATCGTCTGGCTACCGGCCGTGAAAGAATTAAATTAGGTACAGTCTTTTATAGTGCAGATAGCAAGCAAAAAGAATAAAAAAAGCCTGCGCGGAAGCAGGCCAAAAATACGGCAAATATAAAAGTCCCTGGTGGTGACTTAGCACTTAGTCGGATTAGCTCTAAACAGTGATGAGTCACCATGACTATATGCGAGATGAGACGGCGTCGTCCAATGGATTGCACAGATCAATAAGAGGATATTGATCGATAAAAACGATCATACATGATTTAGGCAATATCTTAGCCTAATTGTGGTTGCGGCTTTTCAGTTTGACCTAAACAAGTTTATATAAAACTGGAAAGCCTTGATTTATGGAAGATAGCACTAACTATTAGCTATTCAATGAATCATTAATCTTTGCCATATCTGGAACGATTAGGTGTACAGCCAAAACGTCGGCGATAGCTTTGAGTGAAATAGGACTGACTGGAAAAACCCGATTCCAATGAAATATCGGCGATGCTCATTTCGCTATTGAGTAATAATTGATGAGCATAAAGAATGCGTTGTTCACTAATCCAGGCTCTGGGTGAAGTGCCATAGACACTGTTAAAAAGCTCCTTAAAAGAAGTTAACCCCATACCGAATTCACGTGCGAAGTCATTCAATTTCCATTCTTTGAGATAGTGGGCCTCCATAAATGTTTGCAGGCGTTCTACCGGCCGGTTGCTTAATTTCCGTAGAATAGACATTAACAATGCGCCTTGTTTACCCAGGGAAAGCAGTAACAATAACTCTTCAACTCTTAGCTGAACCAAAGCCGGAGGGGAATCATGCGCCAGTACGTTCGCCAGCCCGCGAATGCTTTCCGTTAACAAGGGAAACTGATTAAACGGAATCAATCTGGACGCAGGGAACTCCTGTCGCTCTAACTGACTTAATAATGAGCCGAAACGTTGTAAAAAACGACGTAAAAACTCCATGTGTAAGGGCAACCATAAGAGCTGACAACTTTCTGTCCGGGTTTTAGCTGCATAACTTCCGGGGTGGGTAAAAAGGATTTCATTCGATTTAATGTGATAAGTGTTTATACAATCTTTCCACACCATTTCGCCATCAAGTAAAATATATAGCCCTCTTTGTTTATGCTCCAGGATATTGAAATCCGGCATAGTCAACTGGATTGTGCAAATACTCTTTTGGTTTAAGCCCGTCGTCCTTTTCATCTAATACTCCTAATTTTCCGTATCGTGAGTAATCATTTTTTGATGAGTGCATGAAGTGTTTTTTTATTATTTAAATAACCGCTGGCATTATATAACTAAACATAAACTAAATAGCCATTGAGAATAATGTGTTTTTCATGGCATCTAACCATGATGCATTTTTATTAATGCATTGTATGTGTTGTCAATAAATTGTGGGTTTATGTGATTGGCATATATTAAATAAGAAATTAAATTTATGTATTTTTTTATTTCATCAATGTGAGAAAATTAAATGACAAATCAGAGGATTAAACTCAAATAGAAGCTTTATCCGTGTAATAACGCTATAAATCACTCTGTTATAGCATCGTAGATTGTTTTTTATACTTGTACAATGGTAGGATGTGCTTCCACAGCCTGTTGCTGTTACCTGCTAAGGCATATGTATAGATATATTTTGCTGATGAAATATAAGAAAAAACCACAAAAACGAGAACAATATGAAAATGTATCGTTTTTCAGATAACGCTTTTTTATGCAGTGTATGGCTCCTTTGGGGAATTGCATTGGGACTGTATCTGTATGGTGCGCATTTTAGCTGCACTATGACAGCAATTTTATCTTTTTTAGCCTTAGTGTTTTACTTTATGAAAATGAAATTGAGAATAAACGCTATGTTTGGAAAAAAAACAACCGAGGCAGCGACTGCCAGTTCTGCGACTCCCGCTATGGGCATCAAGCCTGAAGAGAAAAAATTACCTGAAGCCGAGATCCGTCCCAATACCATTATTGCAAAAAACTCTGTCTTCAAAGGGGATGTCGAAATGGACGGGGATATCCAGATCTGGGGTAAAGTTATTGGCAATATTCGCGTAAAAGGAGGGGCCATTCGGATTATGCATGCCGGTAAAGTAGAGGGTGAGCTGAATGCCCCTGAAATTATCATTGATGGTCATGTTGAAGGCACGTGCTGTGCGGAGACATTAGATATCCTTGAACATGGCGAGTTACGGGGTATTAGCCGTTGCGGCAGTATGTCAATTCGACGTGGTGGATTGTTTTTTGGTCAGTCTGAACAGGTTGATAATAAGAAAAAATCAGAAATAGAACGCGTTGTTTCTATTAGAGACAATCAGGGTGATAAACCAAAAGTGAAAAGCAACGCTTGATAATCAAGGAGACGTTGTGATTGTTGAATTGGAAACAGAACGGTTACGACTCCGTGCCTGGAAAGCCTCAGACAGAGAACCTTTCTTTCGCTTAAATAGCAACCCTGACGTAATGAAATTTTTCCCTGACATACTGACTAAAGCGCAGAGCGATAC
Organism: Xenorhabdus sp. SGI240; assembly: GCF_040081915.1. Classification (NCBI taxonomy): domain Bacteria; kingdom Pseudomonadati; phylum Pseudomonadota; class Gammaproteobacteria; order Enterobacterales; family Morganellaceae; genus Xenorhabdus; species Xenorhabdus sp. SGI240. The sequence continues at coordinate 16,038 of NZ_JBEBMB010000004.1, read as the reverse complement.
TTTTATCGATAATTGTATCCGCAAGTTTGAAACACAGGGTGGTTGGGGATTATGGGCGGTTGAATTAAAACAGAATGGTGAATTTATTGGCTCTGTGGGGCTGAATATCCCGAACCTCAAATTTCCATTCTCGCCTTTTGTTGAGATAGGCTGGCGTCTGGACAAGCCATTTTGGGGACAAGGTTATACGTGTGAAGCCGCCCACAGAATTTTTGACTTTGCATTTACCGAAATCGGGCTGGAAGAGGTTGTCGCTTTTACCACAGTTTCTAATTATCGCTCGGAAAATGTCATGAAAAAATTGGGTATGGTCAGGGATGAAAAAACCTTTCTCCATCCGGGATTGGAAGAAAACCACCCATTGAGGGAGCATGTTCTGTATCGCCTCCGGCGTTCAGATTTTGTATGAGAATGCTGCATGTCATCAAGGTTATCCTTATGGACAGGGATAACCTTGATGAAAATTGCCTTATGTTATTGTCTGGATATGACCAGAGCGACGCGGCCAATGAATTTGATATCGCTGATTGCACAATCAAAAGTGACGTCGCTATCGCTGACCCGAATCTTGCTGATTGGGATTTTGGCAATCTTTTTGATACTGTGCATACCTTCAATGTCCACCAGCCATAAACCATCTTGAATATTATCTTCCTGCGTATCCAGCAGATACCATGAGGCACCATCATCGACAATCAGTGGATTTTTGAGTTCCCTGGTAATCAATTCGCTGTCCAAAATCACGGGACTAACGTCATTGAGTTTACCGCCCGATAATTTTACACGAGAAATGGATGGGGCAATGATATCTTCCAATCGTTCCGCTTTTTTGCCGCTTTCTCCATCTGGGAACATTTCCCCCTGACCCGTGCTCAGCCACAGCAGTGAAGCGCCAGTTTCGAGAGTGCACTGGATGATCCAATCCGCCGGAAAGCTATCACGAAGGTAGCGGTTTGCCATCGTGCTTTTGGAAACGCCCAAATGGTCACTTAGGGCCTGACGTGATTTAAATCCATACGCGCGGACAAGACGTTCAATAGCAGGTCTCCCCCCACTATCGGCCCCCATTTTGATCTCAATATTGGTATTTTTCATTGACAGTACAGATAATAGCTATTAGTATCCCATCAAGGTTCTCGATATGAGACCTGTGATAAGCCCGGATTGGTTAAGCTGAAAACCATTGAGAGATATTGCATCATGAACGCCCAGATTTCAATCTTTATACCTGATATCAAAATATTTCGGGAAGGCCATTCAGAGAATAGTCAGAGAGCTTGGAATAGGGGGAACCGTAGGAAATAGCAGAGGGATCGTTTGGTAGGAAAATGTTGAGGGAAAATATGGCGAATACTGAGAAGGAAAAATTTGCCCAGATTAACCTCGGCCAGCGGCTGGAAGGATTGAATCATCTGTCGAGGATTAGGGCGACATATTGGGGTGACAATGAAAAGGAGTTGGCGCGGTTTTTGGCTGATATGCGTGACAAAAGAGACCATTACTACGAACAAAATAAACGGGCGCTATCTGCCATTTTTTATCTGGCGAATATTCCGCACTCCCGCCACGATAGTGAATTCAACCATTTTACCCAAGAGGAAAAGCAGGCGCTGATCAAGGCAATGAATCATATTAAGGTTGTTGTCAGTCAATTTCCGAAGTACCTGACATTACCTAATTAATGACAGCTTTCTATACTCGATAAATTTCAGGTTGCAATCCGCAAGACGACGCGAGGCCTTATATTTCCCCGCTGCGTGGAGAAATATAACACGCATCTTGAAGTTGGATGGGTATAAATATGTTCTCTCTCTTTTTTGAACAAATGGCATGGATACGCCAGGCTCTTACTCGTCCTGAATATGGTGAAATTGATGAATAGTAACATTATCACTTATGAACAAAACATACCGCTGGGTGTTTCAATGGCGGAGCGCCTGTTATGGGACGTTAACGCGGAAGATCATCAATGGCGTCACCAATATATAGGACAACTGCCGGATTTTCTGGCGAAATATTTTAGTCACCGTTATATCGATATTTTTCATCGTTCAGGGCGCCGTGATGCAAATTCTTTCCTGAGAAAAGCGGTTGGACAGAAGGTCTTGCCAAGATTGCAGTTAGTAAAAGAAAGATACCAGTTTAACCACCATATTGCTGGTATGGCACCTTTTCCTTTTATTGAACAATTGGAAAATGTAGCAACGTATGGTCGCAAACAGCTCTTGAAACTGGCTCACGATATCTCCGTTTTTATTGCGGATAATTATGAGCACTATTCTTTGTGTGTTTCCCAAAAACACTCATCAACTTCTGTTGGTGGCAAAGATGAGTCATTTTCCCGTGTCGCTAAGTTGTATCAATTACTGGCAAAGCTGACTTTGCAATGTGGTACTCATCCGCCTTATTGGCAGCGTTTCAATCATGGCCGCAAACAGCCATCAGTTGATCAACTCTGTTCTGGCATGTTGCGCATGATGTCTGCCCGCTGGTGGTATTTTCGGTTAAAACGCCTGCGTGATATCCGATCTGAACATATGGCCATTGCCGTTGGGCAGGTACAGCAAGTCGCTTCTCCTTATGTTTCACGCCAGGCGTTACGGGAATGGCTGGAACAAAAACGGCACAATCGTGAATTTTTCAAGCATTTTGATTTGGAAAATGAAAAAGGGGAGCGAATTTCACTGGCAGAGACCGTTGTTCATAGCAACGCAAATCCGGCAATCCGACGTTGTGAATTGATGGTCAGAATGCGCGGTTTCGAAGATATTGCCGACAAGATGCAATGTGTTGGGGAATTTTATACCATCACGGCACCTGCAAAATATCATGCTGTCCAGCATAAGGGCGGGTTTGTCAAATCCTGGAATGGCGCAACACCACGTGATACTCAACGTTATTTATGCGGTGTCTGGGCAAAAGCTCGGGCTGCGTTGGCACGGGCAGGTATTAACCTATTTGGTTTCCGTGTGGTGGAACCACATCATGATGGTACTCCTCATTGGCATATGGTGCTGTTTATGTTGCCGGAGCATTTGCAGCAAGTCAGAAGGCTCCTTGAGCATTACGCCTGTCAGGAAGAACAGGGCGAATTACAGGACGATGAAGCCAAAAAAGCGCGTTTTAATTATCGGGCGATCGATCCCAGTAAAGGCAGCGCAACAGGCTATATTGCCAAGTACATTTCCAAAAACATTGACGGTTATGCGTTGGAAGAAGAAAAAGACCATGAAACCGGCGAACCCCTGCGCGATATGGCAAAATCAGTGACTGCCTGGGCGAGTCGCTGGCGTATTCGCCAATTTCAACAAATCGGTGGCGCTCCCGTTTCGGTTTGGCGCGAATTGCGTCGGCTCAGGGAAGTACGCCTGTCTGACCACAAGATAAATGCAGTGTTACAAGCGGCAGATGAAGGAAATTGGGCTGCTTATACCCAAGCACAGGGCGGACCTTGGGTTTCACGTCGTGATTTAATTATTCGTTTATCTTACAAAAATATCCCTTTTGGCAGTCCTTACGGTGAGGATGTTCAATCCATACAAGGTGTGACCTCACCATTTTTGTCCCACGCCGAATTTATTTGTACGCGGACCCACCAATGGACCCTCGTGCCAAAATCAGAATCGACGGCTACCTCTGAACGAATTGTCTATAAAAGACGCATAAAATTTTCCTCTTGGAGTTCTGTCAATAACTGTACGGATGAACAGGGAAGTAGAAAGAGAGCGGGTTATACAGACCATAGAATTGTCGTAGCAGAAAAATCAATCAAATTGGCAAATATTTCTGCTAAAACAACAAACAATAGTTACTAACTATTAAATTTAATGACTAAAACAGGTAAAAAATACTTTAATTTTAGTCTTATTACGTGTACTGTATATACATACAGTTTATTATATGGAGGCAGATAGATCAGTGGAACCTCTTATAGAATCATTGGTAGCACAACGTATCAATTTCATTGCTAGAATGGCAACAAGTTGCGAATGCAATCATGCGGAAGACAAAGAGCTGGCACTGGTTTGGATAGCAGAGCTATCTGCACCTTATGAAAAAAGGTTTAACAGTTACCAGAGTAAACAGGAAAGCGATCTGTTAGGTAATGAGGTGAGCAGAAACAAAATGTTAGGGAATTCGGGTGCAATAATAGAAGAATAGATTTGGCAGCGGGGGAAATCATGCGAGTAGAGATACTTTTCGATAAACGAGCTAATGTTTCTGAATCAGTCATATCTTCATTAGAAAGTGAACTAAAAAAAAGAATATTACCACACTATCCTGATACGAATTTTAGAGTTGGAATTAGCAGCAGCACCTCCGTGAGGGTGACAGGAACTAAAAAAAGTAGTGAACACGACCACATAATGGAACTCATTCAAGAGGTTTGGGAGGATGATAGTTGGCTATCTGATTAACGCTGACAAAGGGGCAATATCCTCCAATGAATAGTAGTCATTGTAATAAGAGATAATCGCCAAGGGGCAGGAAATGATTTCCTGCCCCTTGGTTTATGTACCACTCACCTGACAATCCCACCGCATTGAGGCATTTCGCTAATTATTTGATCATAACTCTCCGATTTACTAACTGACTTTTGCAAAGAGGAAGGAGAGTGTATGCAAGTTATCGCACAACAAAATGAGACAGTTGATGCCATTTGCTGGCGTCATTATGGTCGTACATTGGGAATGACTGAGCGTGTGTTGCTGGCAAACCCGGGATTGGCTGATTTTGGCGCGGTACTGCCGCATGGAACGAAAGTTGAAATGCCAGAATTTATGCCGGTCGCCAGTAAACCTATTATCCAGCTTTGGGATTAAGGGGAGGTTGAACGGGTTTGTTGGGAATTAATACACTAAAAACGATGCCCTTAATGATGAGCCTGGTCATTGGCGGAAGCCTTGGCTGGTGGGGGCATCGCTCCCTGTTTCTCAGCGAAGTGGCGGGTTTGAAACAGCAACAGGCTGCGCAGCTTGCTGCCATCAACCAAAAAGCCTATTCAGAAACGTTGGCGGCTATTGGGCAAATGAAAAATGCGCAAAACCGGGCTGCACAATTGGATGAATACTATTCAGGAAAATTAGCTCATGTCACCGAAAAAAATGCGGCTTTGCGTGCTGACATTATGGCTGGTCATCGGCGGGTGCAAATCGCCGCCGCCAACCTTGCTACCTGTCAGCTCACCCAAAACCGAGATACCGGCACCCGCCGCATGGGCGATGGAACCCAAGTCGAACTCACTGCAAACGCTGGACACGCTATTTACGATATCCGAACCGGCATCATCAAAGACCAGGCCAAATTAGATTATTTACAACAGTATGTACGGGATGTTGTTCGGCAGTGTCAATCGGAATGAGCGCATCTTATTGCAATGCGGCTTTCAAGGCCTTCTTTCATTCCAAAGAAGGCCTTTTATTTTATTGATTTAAAAAGATTTTTATTCTGGATTTGTATGCTGTTTCTTACAAACACAGTTTAATGTCCGGCCTGCTGTTTCATGGCATTCTTACGTCATGAACACACAACTCACTGAACTGACGCGCTTATTGCGCAACCTGATCCGAACCGGCGTTATTACCCAAGTGGATACCACAAAGGGAATGTGCCGAGTAGCGACAGGCAATCTTGAAACCAACTGGCTGCACTGGTTGACATCCAGAGCGGGAAACTCCCGCACATGGTGGGCACCCAGTGTCGGTGAGCAGGTTTTATTACTGTCCATAGGCGGAGAGCTGACCACCGCCTTTGTATTGCCTGCGATTTTTTCAGATGAGTTTCCGGCACCATCAACATCACCTGAAGCGACGCATATCAAGTTTCCCGATGGTGCCGTGATGGAATATGAACCGCAATCTGGCGCATTGACTGTGACTGGTATCAAAACCGCGACAGTAACTGCTTCGGATTCCGTCCATATTACCGCGCCGGAAATCACCTGTGTCGCCAGCACCCGAATTACGCTGGATACACCGGAAGTCATCTGCACGCAGCTAATGAGCACAGGCAACTTGATCGTGCGCAACGGCGGCAAAATGACGGGCAATATTGAACACACCGGAGGCACATTCAGTTCCAACGGCGTGGTCGTGGATTCCCATAAACACACCGGCATCCGGTCAGGCGGTGACACATCAGGAGGCCCCGTATGATGTACCTGGGAATGAATCGGCAGACGGGCCGAGAGCTGACAGATTTGGCCCATATCCGGCAATCCGTCAGCGATATTTTATTAACCCCTGTGGGCAGCCGTATTGCGCGCCGTACCTACGGTTCTTTGCTGCCAGAACTGATTGACTGGCCACAAAACGCAGCGCTTCGGCTTCAGGTTATGGCGGCCAGCTATACCGCAATCAGCCGTTGGGAGCCACGCGTGATGCTGACCTCCATCACGATGGAAACCCGGCAGGACGGCAAAATGGTGGTGGATATTACGGGTACTTATCATCAATCCGCCAAGGAATTTTCACTTTCTATTCCGGTGAGCCATTCCCGGTGAGGTAATAAGTCATGCCAACAATCGATTTAAGCCAGTTGCCACCACCGGATGTGGTTGAGCCACTGGATTACGAACAACTGCTGGAAGAGCGTAAAAAAGGCTTGATCTCGCTCTATCCAGAAGATCAGCAAGACGCCATTGCACGTACTTTGCAGCTGGAATCTGAACCTTTGGTCAAGTTGTTGGAAGAGAACGTTTATCGTGAGCTGCTCTTGCGTCAACGGGTTAACGAAGCGGCGCGGGCGGTGATGGTGGCCTATTCAACAGGCAGCGATTTGGATCAGTTGGGAGCGAACAACAACGTTTCCCGTATGGTTCTGCATCCTGCGGATAATTCTACCGTGCCACCGACACCGGCGGTGATGGAATCTGACAACGACTACCGCGTGCGCATCCCACAGGCTTTTGAAGGTTTGAGTGTTGCCGGTCCGGTTGGGGCGTATGAATACCATGCACGCAGTGCGGATGGTCGTGTCGCTGACGCTTCGGCAATCAGCCCGTCGCCCGCTAACGTCACCGTGACCATTATGTCGCGGGAAGACAAGGGGGTTGCTTCCAAAGCGCTGCTGGAAATAGTCGAAAAAGCGCTGAACGACGAAAACGTGCGACCAGTGGCGGATCGCCTGAAAATCCAGTCTGCGAACATTGTGGAATATGAAATTGATGCGGTGTTGTACATCTTCCCTACACCAGAATCAGAACCGATCCGCAAGGCGGCAGAACAGCGACTGAAATACTATGTTGAAGCCCAGCACCGTTTGGGGCGTGACATTCGTTTGTCAGCGATTTATGCCGCACTGCATGTGGAAGGTGTCCAGCGCGTGGAATTGAAAGCGCCGGTGAAAGACGTCGTGCTGGATAAAACTCAGGCGTCTTACTGCACCAAAACTACCCTGACGATGGGAGGTTCGGATGAGTGATCGCCTTCTGCCGATGGGTTCGACTCAGCTAGAAGTTGCGGCGGCCAAAGCCTGCGCTGAATTGCAGAAGGTCAAGGTTCCGTTACGTGAACTGTGGAACCCAGACACGTGTCCGGCATCACTACTGCCTTATCTGGCCTGGGCGTGGTCAGTTGATCGCTGGGACGAACGTTGGTCTGAGAGTACCAAAAGGGAAGTGATCAAAAGCTCGCTATTCCTGCATAAACATAAAGGAACGATTGGTGCGATCCGGCGGGTTGTCGAGCCATTGGGTTATCTCATCCGCGTAAAAGAGTGGTGGCAGACCAACGATGCTCCGGGCACCTTCCGGTTGGATATCGGTGTACTGGAAAGCGGTATCACCCATGAAATGTTCGAGGAGCTGGAAAACCTGATTTTTGATGCCAAGCCAGTGAGCCGACATTTGATTGGGTTGGACATCAACCTGGATACCCGCGGTGGATATCACTATTCGGCGGCGACTTACAGTGGTGACGAACTGACGGTTTATCCTTATTTCCCGGAACAAGTAACAATCTCCGGCTCAGCAGTTGTGGGCGCGGGCATACATATTATTGATGACATGAGGATTAGATCATGAGTACCAAATATTTTGCGCTATTGACGCAGTTAGGCGCAGATAAGTTAGCAAATGCTGCGGCATTGGGTACTAAAATTGAAATTACCCATATGGCCGTTGGTGATGGCGGCGGCAGCCTGCCGACGCCGGACACTAAACAAACCAAATTGATTAATGAAAAGCGTCGTGCAGCGATTAACACGCTGAGCATTGATCCCAAAAACACCAACCAAATTGTTGCAGAACAGGTTATTCCTGAAAACGAAGGTGGCTGGTGGATCCGTGAGATTGGCCTGTTTGACAAAGACGGCATTCTGATTGCCGTAGGTAACTGTGCGGAAACCTACAAACCCCAGTTGCAGGAAGGTTCCGGCCGCACCCAGACTATTCGCATGATTTTGATTGTCAGCAGCGCGGATTCGGTGACATTGAAAGTTGACCCGTCTGTGATTCTGGCTACGCGTGAGTATGTGGATGATTCCATTAATAAACATGCCAACAGCCGTAACCACCCTGACGCGACGCTGAATGAGAAGGGTTTTGTGATCCTGAGCAGCGCAGTGGACAGCAATAGCGAAACGCATGCGGCAACCCCGAAAGCGGTAAAGGCGGCGTATGATTTGGCGAAGGCGGCGGAGAATAATGCCAAGGCAGCAAATGAAAATGCAAATACTCGTCTAGAGAAAAATAAGAACGGTGCTGATGTGGCTGATAAAGGTGCATTTAACCGTAATATTGGTTCAGGCAGAGCATTCAGCGGAGAAGTTTCTATCGGTGGAGCTGGTACTTGGACAACGGAAGAATTCATTGCATGGCTGAAGAGTAAGGGAGCGTTTAACCATCCGTATTGGATGTGTAAAAGCACATGGGCATATGCCAATAATAGAATGATCACTGATACTGGCTGTGGTTCAATTCATTTGGCTGGTGCAGTTGTGGAAGTCATGGGTATCGAAAGTGTTATGACGATTCGAGTGACGACTGCACCTACATCAGTTAATGGTTGTATCCCGAATGCGCAATTTACCTATGGAAACCATGGTAAGGATTATCTACCGAGCTGGAGAAGGGATTATAACACTGCCAATAAACCGACTGCTGGTGAAGTTGGTGCTTATTCCAAGGACGAAACAGATGCTCGTGTGAATGCTGCTAACGAAAATGCTAATTCCCGCTTGGAAAAAAACAAGAATGGTGCGGATATTCCAAACAAAGATGAGTTTGTAAAAAACCTCGGTTTAACGGATACGGTGCGTACTGGCCGGAAAATCAATGGGAAACCACTGACACAGGATGTTGTAATTTCATCTCAGGACGTATTTAGTCAGATTGAATTGCTCAATAAAATTGACCTCAACAATATTACCCAACCAGGTATTTATGTGCAGACGTCCAGTATTGCGGAGGAACGGGGTGAAAATTACCCATCAACATTGGCAGGAACGCTGATTGTCTATCGCAGTGTGGGCGTGATTCAGGAATTTATTGAGTACGGTATTGGCACGAAATATCAGCGTGCGTTTCATCCCTCATATAATCTCTGGTCAATGTGGGAGGAAGTTTTGACGGTTTCATCATCAAAAATTAAACAAACCCGTAGGGACGGTATGGCCGCATTAATTCTAAACGGGATGCTGATTCAGGCAGGATCTGTATTTGCCCCAGCAGGAACGACAGCACGTTATTCACTACCCTCGGCATTCAAAACATTCGCGTACGTTGTTGGCGGCGTCGGGGTTGGCAGTGGATCGTCGGTCAATGCAGGGGTGAGTCTGGTAGGGTTGAACCAAATTGAGGTATCGCGGGCGGTCAATAGTGACGTGATTCGATTTATCGCGGTAGGAGATTACTGATGAAATTTTTCAATGCACCAACCTATGCATTTTATGATAGCGAGATCAACACTGCTATTCCTGACACGGCGATTGAAATTACTGACGAACTCTGTAATCAGCTATTTCAGGATCAGGCTACGGGAAAAACGATTGTTGCCGACACAAACGGCTATCCGATTACCGTCGCACAACCCCCAACACCCGCTCATACGTGGAACGGGAGCGAATGGGTAGCGGATATGGAGGAGGCAACGCGGTGGTATGTTAAACGGGCAGGAGAGCAAAAACAGAATTTAATGACGCAGGCTGCGAATGCTATTGCCCCGTTACAGGACGCCATTGACCTCGATATGGCAACCGACGCCGAAAAATCCGCATTAACCACATGGCGCAAATATCGGGTGCTGCTCAATCGGGTGGATTGCGCTACCGCCCCTGATATCCAATGGCCGGAGCAGCCGGAATGATGAAAGGGGCGAAGTGCCCCTGATTGTTATTTTGATTCAGCTAATTTTTGTTGCTGTTGATTCCAAATAGAATTTTCTGGCATCTGGACACGGACGGAAATAAACCTGCCACCAGGAATATCAATCGGGTCACCGTCAGCGTAACCCTCGCGTACATTTCTGGCGAATGCGGGTGTATCTGCATGCTCACGGTGATAGGTCATGATTTTGATAGAACCGCCGGGTTGAACCCTATAATCCACCCAAATCAGCGGCAATTTATTTTTGCACATCGGTATTTCGACACCGCCATCAACACCGCCCCATGCAGCGGCAGCATTGAATCCCAAAACGTTTTTGATGAGATAAACGCCCTCTGATAGACGCTCTACAATCGCATCCTCTGATTCGTTGTTGGTGATGAATTTGCCATCGGGGTAGATTTGGATAATGGGGCTAGCTTTTTTCAGATAACCGTTCGTATCTGTGGTGGTGTTACCTGTGTGCCAAATCATCCACCACGGATTCCATATCCCCTTATCACCATCACGCGTCCTAAATATCAATTTGCGACCACCACTGTGATGATTCGCCTGTATCATGATGTTATATGCGTTGTACAATCCAGAAAAATGTACCCCTGGCCCGGAAACGCCCCCATTGTTATGCCCGTTGATGTATCCAAAAAATGTTTGGTTAACCGGTGGTTTTTTACAAATCTTGGATCTTAATGATCCTAGCCAAGAGCGTGGCCCTTATACCCTAAAAACCAAAGTTCAATACTGAAAATAGACCGTCTTAGTACATCAAAAAATAACCAAAACCCAGGGTTGCCTCGAATAATACTAAAAAGGGTAAATTTTGAACCGAAATATTGACTCTCAATTAATCCTTCCCCAAAATTTTTTGACCAGCTACAGCTGGGCTAACGTATTAAGCGCATACGTAATGTATTTGCCCGAAACATGATAATGACGTTGGTATTTGGAAGCAGAATAACAAATATTATCTCTCCCTGTTAATCCGCAAAAAAATAACACCTTTCACAGTCATCATTTGTACGATGAGACTTACAAGGTCAATCAATTAAAATCCATCCCAGCATTTATTAATCTGTGCAGACTGCTTATCCGCAGAGGAAAGCGAAATTTTCAAGGTTTCGCTTTCTGATTAATTTTCAACCATAAGGAAAAAGATATGTCTGAAACAATTAAAACAGGAAACCAGAACCCTGAGCATGAATGCCCGTTTGATCCCAATAATTATAAAGGCGAGCAGATTGTTGCCCCAGAAGGCTCTTTCTATTGGGCGCTGATTCAATTGAAACTGGGCAAGAAAGTGCACCGCAGTGACTGGGCTGACAAGGAACAGCTAAACTTTGTCCCACGCCGTACCGACACCGAAGGCAAGTTTGATTATTTATCCCATATTGATAAGAGCAATAAATACGGCAATTGGGCACCTTGGCAGCCGATGCAAGAAGACCTAATGGCTTGCGATTGGGCGTTGATGCAAGATGCGATAAAACCTGAACCCGGATTAGAAAGCGGAAATCTGGTTTTTGATCTTAAATTAGACATAATCATATCTTCATGGGGAGCTCAAAGAACTTGGGGGTATAGAGGTGAGAAAGGGGGGCCTGCTTATAATAACTCACTTTTTGGTAGCTTAAATATGATTCGAAATAACACTGATATTAAAACCGTTACGGCATTCTATGTTAGCGATATAGCTGATATTTACCAAAAGTTCCAATATATCCACTTTCATTTCTTCTCTGAAAAAATGAATGATTTGCGGTATGACAGCGAGATAAAGGAAAAAACTCTACAGGTAAGCGTCGATAACGTTACCTATAATTTAGGAAAGCCTACTACAGCTCCTTTCGACGGAGAGTTGGGATGGATGGCTACATATAGTAATGAGCAAAATCCAGCCGTTGATGAACTGATTAAAGTTTTACAGCAAGTAGGTGAAACTAAGCGTTTTTACTGTGTTTGGAAGTAATCCAATTCTGAATTAGTTTGTTAAGGCTACACATTGTGTGGCCTTAATCATATTCAGTATCTTTTTCTCCCACCGAAAAATCACCAAAATTGACTTGAATAATGCGGAAAAAAACAAATTCCTAACCGGAAAAAGAGAGATGAAAACCATATCCGGTATTCTTTGACGGCGACTTTTATTTACAGCATCATGTCGAGGAGTTAGCTAGCAGAGACAATTTTGTGACCACACAGGCAAATGCAGATCAAGCTATCGACGGCGATCTCCAGCCACTTTTTGCAATACCCAATGACAGAGACTCCGGCGGATACCAGAAACTCATTGCTATGGATAATGACTTTTTTGTAGCAGATGCTGAAATCCAGAACATGTTCAAGATTGATCAGTTAAATCTTTTTAAACACTAAACACTAAAATCTAATTCTTTCCAACGGCGTTCCCCAACCAGAACAACACCTTACATCCACCCCATTTGTACCATCCACCACACATTGCCAACCACATGATTTTAAAAGCCTATTGCGTCAATATACTCCCACACCTTAACAGGAGAGAACGCTAACATGGCACAAGATTATCACCACGGCGTCCGTGTACAGGAAATCAAAGAAGGTACACGCACCATCACTACCGTTAGCACCGCTATCGTAGGTATGGTTTGTACTGCCCCTGACGCAGACGAAAAAACATTTCCATTAAACACCCCAGTTCTGATTACTGACGTTATGAGCGCCAGTGGCAAAGCAGGGAAAAAAGGCACTTTGTTCGCTTCACTGAAAGCTATCGCTGCGCAGGCTCAGCCTGTGACTGTGGTTGTTCGTGTAGAAGAGGGTGAAACTGAAGAAATAACCGCTTCTAACATCATCGGTGGTGTCACTAATGAAGGTAAGAAAACCGGTATGCAGGCACTGTTGGCAGCGCAAAGCCAGCTCGGTGTTAAGCCCCGTATTCTGGGGGTTCCGGGTCTGGATTCAAAAGCTGTGGCTATTGAACTGGCCTCTATTGCCGAGAAATTGAAAGCAATGGCATATGTGAGCGCTTATGGCTGCAAGACCTACATTGAAGCGATCAAATATCGTGAAAACTTCGGTCAGCGTGAGGTAATGCTGATTTGGCCTGATTTCCTGAGATGGGATAAAGGTGAAGTTATCGCACCTGCAACTGCTTATGCACTGGGCTTGCGCGCCAAAATTGACGAAGAGACCGGCTGGCACAAAACATTGTCCAACGTAGGTGTTAACGGCGTAACGGGCCTGTCTGCCGATGTCTTCTGGGATCTGCAGGCGACTGGAACTGAGGCTGATCTGCTGAACCAGAATCACATCACAACACTGATCCGCAAAAACGGTTTTCGTTTTTGGGGTTCACGCACTTGTGCTGGCTCTGATTCTGAGGACTCACTGTTTCCGTTCGAAAGCTACACTCGTACAGCTCAGGTTCTGGCTGACACTATGGTTGACGCGCATATGTGGGCAATCGACAAGCCGCTGACCCCATCGTTGGTACGCGATATTATCGAAGGTATCAATGCCAAGTTCCGCGAGCTGAAAGCCGGTGGTTACATCATTGATGGTCGTTGCTGGTATGACGACAAAATCAACGATAAAGACACCCTGAAAGCAGGCAAATTGACCATCGATTACGACTATACCCCTGTACCGCCACTGGAAGACATGATGTTACGCCAGCGCATTACAGATAGTTACCTGATGGATTTCGCTAAAAGTATTAATAAATAAGGGGCTGACTGATGGCTTTACCTCGCAAACTTAAATACCTGAATTTGTTCAACGATGGCAACAACTATCAGGGCATTGTGGAAGAACTGACTCTTCCTAAATTGAGCCGCAAGCTGGAAGCCTACCGTGGCGCCGGCATGAACGGCAGTGCAATGGTGGATCTGGGTCTGGATGAAGGCGCACTGGATGCTGAATTCACTCTGGGCGGTGTTGAATCTCAACTGTACAAACAGTGGGGCATAGCGAAAGCGGATGGCGTCATGCTGCGCTTTGCCGGCTCTTTTGAGCGCGAAGATACGGGTGACGTAGTTGCAGTTGAAGTTGTGATGCGTGGTCGCTTCCAGGAGTTTGATCACGGCACGTATAAACAGGGTGATAACACTCAGACCAAAATCACCGCCAAAAACACTTATTTCAAACTGACATGGGGTGGTGAAGAACTGATTGAAATCGACACCATCAACATGGTTGAAAAAGTCGGTGGGGAAGATCGTCTGGAGCAACATCGCCGCGCTATCGGTCTTTTTTAATCGCTTCTTTTAGCAATTAACTTTTTTAAAACTTATTTCCTGTCTCTTCAAGGCGTGAATCATACCTGTTGAGACAGGTTTCTAATCGGATAAACAAGGTTGAACCATGACAGAAACACTGAATACTCAAAATGACGATCTGCGCACCATTGAACTGGAAGCACCACTGGCGCGAGGTAACGGCGAAATCACGGAAGTGGTGGTACGCAAACCTAACAGCGGTGCGTTGCGCGGTGCACGTTTACAGGCACTGCTGGAAATGGATGTGGATTCTATGCTGCTTGTCCTGCCGCGTGTGACCACCCCTGCATTGACCAAAAATGACCTGATGATGATGTCACCTGGTGATCTGATTAATCTCAGTGTGGAGGTGGTCAATTTTTTGTTGCCGAAGTCGGTCAAGTCCGATTCCCAGAACGATTAACCGTTGATGAATTGGTGGCAGATATTGCCACCGTTTTTCACTGGTCACCGACAGTCACAGATGAAATGTCACTCTCGGAACTATTGGACTGGCGGCATCGGGCCATTTTAAGAAGTGGTGCAGAAAATGAGTAATATACAGTCACAGCTCAACAAGGTACTGAGTACCGTTGGAAAGCTGACCAGTTCCTTTAAATCTTTTCAACAGCATCAGAAAAAACTGGTAGGTTCAGTTGATAAAATTTATAACCAGTTTAAAAAACTTAATAAGACTGTTGAAGGATTAAAACCCATTGTAGGCTATGCGCAGGAAACTGCGCGTCTGCGTGCCGAGCTTAAAACCTATAATCAAACCATTAAACAATCTTTCTCTGCGCAGAAAAACGCCACTGGAGTGGTGCAAGTCAGCGCTGCTAGCCAATCAGCCAATATCACCCAAATTACACAGAATATTAGACAAGAAAATTCATCCAGTAAAAAGAGTGAATTTAATCTGGGTGTGACGGGTAATATGACTAACAATTTTAAATTGTTAGATAAGCTAGTTATTAATATTAATCCTCAGATAACAATTTTATTTGGTATGTTGAATAAAATTAATGGGGTTTTGAATTTAACGACGGGTTTTGTACAGGTAACATTCCAAACATTAATTAATAATATACAAATATTTGGCAATATTAGTATCAAAGCATTTAATTCATTAAAAGTCAGTCTGGCAATATTTACCCAATTAGGCATTCAAGCGTTTGCAAATTTCAGTGCAAAACTGAATTTATTTGCTCAATTAGGGCTTAGCATTTTTGTGCAATTAAGAGCCAGTCTAAATGTATTTGTTCAGATTGGCATTCAGGCACTGAATAAATTAAGTACCAGTTTAGATCTCTTTGCCCAGATAGGAATTCGGGCTTTTATTGAATTAAAAGCGAGCCTGAATTTCTTTGCGCAGTTGGGTATTCTGGCATTTGGTAAATTGAAAGCCACGCTGGATTCATTTGTACAGCTGGGCGTGCAGGCGCTGGACAGATTGCTGGCACCGCTGGATGTCTTTACCCA